>JAFUPU010000025.1 GCA_017472635.1 Bacteroidaceae bacterium | reverse complement strand
TTGAATCTGAAGCAAGTTCGCTTTAAGAAAATTGTAGAGGAGTTTAGTCTTGAGACTGTCAGCATTGAGGTTGCAAACACCAGCGAGTTCAAGGCAGGTGATATAGCCAGGTATTTGAATGGATTTGAAGTGTTAAATCCTGAATTGGTTATTTGTCATTTGGATCCTAAAGCAACCATGAAGATTGAATTGACCATTAACAAGGGTCGTGGTTATGTTACTTCTGAGGAAAATCGTGAGTACTGCCTCGATGTTAATGTTATTCCGGTTGATTCAATTTATACTCCGATTCGTAATGTAAAGTACCAGATTGAGAATTATCGTGTTGAACAGAAGACCGATTATGAGAAACTGTTGCTTGAGATTACTACGGATGGTTCCATTCACCCGAAGGAAGCTCTGAAAGAGGCTGCAAAAATTCTGATTTATCACTTCATGCTTTTCTCTGACGAGAAGATTACATTGGAGAATTCAGAATTGGATGGCAACGAAGAGTTTGATGAAGAAGTATTGCACATGCGTCAGTTGCTCAAGACTAAGCTTGTCGATATGAACCTCTCTGTTCGTGCTCTTAACTGTTTGAAGGCTGCTGATGTGGAAACATTGGGCGACTTGGTACAGTTCAATAAGACTGACCTCTTGAAGTTCCGTAACTTTGGTAAGAAATCGCTCACTGAGCTTGATGATTTGCTCGAGAGTCTGAATCTGTCGTTTGGAACTGATATTTCTAGATATAAATTAGATAAAGAATAAGAAATGAGACATAATAAGAAATTCAATCATTTGGGTCGTACTGCTTCTCACAGAAATGCAATGTTGGCTAACATGGCATGCTCTTTGATTAAGCACAAAAGAATCACTACGACTCTCGCCAAAGCTAAGGCTTTGAAGAAGTATGTTGAGCCTTTGTTGACTAAGGCCAAAAACGATACGACTAACTCACGTCGTGTTGTGTTCAGCAACTTGCAAGACAAGTATGCCGTAACCGAATTGTTTAAGGAAATCTCTGTGAAGATTGCTGATCGTCCCGGTGGATATACCCGTATCATCAAGACAGGTCATCGTTTGGGAGACAATGCCGAAATGTGCTTCATCGAGTTGGTTGACTATGATGAAAACATGGCTAAGGAGAAGACAGCCAAGAAAGCAACTCGTACTCGTCGTTCTAAGAAGAACACTGCTGCAGCTGCTGCCGAGACTGTTGCTCCTGTTGCTGAAGAGACTGCTCAAGCTACAGAGGAAGCTCCTAAGGCTGAATAACTCTGAAGTCTTATATCATATAAAGAGAGAGACCGCTTGTCAAAAGCGGTCTCTTTTTTTGTGTTTTTTTGTCGTATATAGATGGTAATTCATAAGAATATGCGTAAATTTGCAGCCTGTATGAAATAGAACAATGAAACTGACATAATATGGAAAAGAAAATGAATCTTGAAACCCTTTGTGTGCAAGCCGGTTGGACACCGGGGAAGGGTGAACCTCGTGTATTGCCTATCTATCAAAGTACAACGTTCAAATATGAGACAAGCGAACAGATGGCTCGTTTGTTTGATTTGGAAGATAACGGCTATTTCTATACCCGTCTGCAAAATCCTACCAACGATGCGGTGGCTGCCAAGATAGCTGCTTTAGAGGGTGGGGTAGGTGCCATGCTCACCTCTTCCGGTCAGGCTGCCAATTTCTATGCAATATTCAATATCTGTCAAGCCGGAGACCATTTCGTTTGCGCGTCAGCCATCTATGGCGGTACGTTCAACCTCTTTGCCGTGACCATGAAGAAGTTGGGCATAGAAGTGACCTTTATTGATGCCGATGCCGATGAAAGTGAAATCAGTAAAGCTTTCCGTCCCAACACGAAAGCCCTTTTCGGTGAAACCATCTCCAACCCCAGTTGTGCCGTGCTCGATATCGAGAAGTTTGCCCGCATTGCTCATAGCCATGGTGTACCTTTGGTTATCGACAACACCTTCGCCACCCCCATCAACTGCCGTCCTTTCGAGTGGGGGGCAGATATCGTTACCCATTCCACCACCAAGTATATGGACGGACATGCCACTTGTGTCGGAGGCGTAATCGTCGACAGTGGCAATTTCGATTGGGAGGCACATGCCGACAAGTTCCCCGGCCTTACCCAACCCGATGAGTCATATCATGGGCTTACCTATACCAAGGCATTTGGCAAAATGGCATATATGACCAAAGCCACTGCCCAACTCATGCGCGACTTGGGTTCTATCCAATCGCCCCAAAACGCCTTTCTGCTCAATTTGGGACTGGAGACCCTCCACCTTCGTATGCCCCGCCATTGCCAGAATGCCCAACGTGTTGCCGAATACCTTGAAGCCAGCGAACAGGTGGCATGGGTCAACTATTGCGGCTTGAAGAGCAGCAAGTATTACGACCTGGCTCAAAAATATATGCCGAATGGTTCATGCGGAGTCATTGCATTTGGTTTAAAAGGTACTCGCGAAGATGCCATCAAGTTTATGGACAGCCTGAAAATGATTTGCATTGTCACCCATGTGGCAGATGCCCGCACCTGCGTGTTGCATCCGGCAAGTCACACCCACCGCCAGCTTACCGACGAACAGTTGGTCGAAGCAGGTGTTGCCCCCGATTTGATTCGCCTCTCCGTCGGTATTGAGAATGCCGATGACATTATTGCCGATATAGAACAGGCACTTCATTGCTGAAATCAGTCAGCATGGGTGGCAGGATTCAGACCGTTCTGTTGCAGGACTCACGCGGCTGAGTCCTGCAACCGGTGGACATATGTCCAGGAGATTTTTTAAAATATCGAGGATATAGTCCGCTTTGTCAAACAATCAATCAGCCTCGAAACACCCCTTTTTGTAAATGTCTCATTCTATGCACGATAGGTGTGGAATGAGACATTTGTTATATCCGTTGCTACAAAATTGATATTCTCATCCCTCTTCCTATACTACTATTCTCATTCCTCATTCCGTTTGTTTCATTTCACCTATATCGCATTGTGACTCAATGTGGTACGGGTGAAAGGTGGTGCTTCCATTCACCTTCCACACCCTTCAACTTTAGATTTATGACTGCGAAGCTGATGAGGGCTATGCTCTAACTGATTATGACTGCCTTTCGGTCAATCTTCTCAAACTTCTCTACCTTTTTAAGGAACGGACGGCACGGATGGCGCGGATTTTTTTATTTCAAACTCTCAACCTATCAACCTTTCAACTCCTTCACCTGTGCGAAGCGCTATCAATTAAACAGTGGAAGAGGTGAAGGTGCGTTGAAAGAAACTCCTTTCACTCATAAAGCTATGAAGTACAGCAATATAGAGGTGAAATGGAGAGGTGAATGAGTTGCATGTATCGTATAGGAATAGGATATGTAAGACGTGGTGCCTTTTTATACATCCTGTACAAAAGGCGTATGCTAAGCTCCTGGCTCTTCGGCTTACTGCCAGACGAAGAAAATAAGATAAGTACACATAGAAATTTGGAGAAAAAGTTTATTGACACCCTTTAAAAATATGTTATATAACATAAAATGCATTTTTTTTGCTAAAAAATTATTCGTTATATGATTAAAACCGTATATTTGCACAATTAATGTGAAATTCCCTTGGTGGATAAATAAGAAAAAACAGCTTTTTTATAACTTTAAAATGTAAAACTAATATGGATTTTAAACGAATCATTCAGAAGGCATCTGCAACGCTTTTGTTAAGCATGCTTTGTCTTTTTGCTTATGCGCAAAAGTCCGTTACCCTTACAGTCGTTGACGATTTGGGTGAACCGATGATTGGTGTAAGTGCGTTAGTGAAAGGTACGTCAAATGGTCAAGTCAGCGATTTGGATGGAAAAATTCGCTTGAACAATGTAAAACCTTCTGACGTCATTGAAGTTTCATACATGGGTTTTGTTACCCAGAATGTGAAAGTGGGAAATAGAAATGTTATTAAAGTAGAACTGAAAGAAGACACAGAGGCTCTTGATGAAGTGGTAGTTGTGGGTTATGGTGTTATGAAAAAGACCGACCTTACCGGTTCTATTGCTTCTATCGGTACTGAAAAACTGTTGGCAAAGGGTGCTCCTTCTGTATTGGAAAACTTGCAGGGTTCTGTGCCTGGTGTTTCAATTACTCAGTCTTCTGGTCGTGCCGGTGGTGGTTTTGATATTGAAATCCGTGGTAAGTCCTCAATTAACTCAGAAACAACTCCAATGTATGTTGTCGATGGTGTTATTTGTGATGATATTGACTTTTTGAATCCTCAGGATATCGAGCGTATGGACGTGTTGAAAGACGCTTCTTCAACCGCTATTTACGGTTCTCGTGCAACAGCCGGTGTTGTGATGGTGACAACCAAGAGTGGTTCGGGTGTAACTAAGTCTAAGACAGTCAAGCCCAGCATCTCTTATGATGGTTATTATGGTA
Source organism: Bacteroidaceae bacterium (assembly GCA_017472635.1). Classification (GTDB taxonomy): domain Bacteria; phylum Bacteroidota; class Bacteroidia; order Bacteroidales; family Bacteroidaceae; genus Phocaeicola_A. The sequence continues at coordinate 32,897 of JAFUPU010000025.1, read as the reverse complement.
TTACCAAAACAGCTCGTATGCCGGACTTCATGGATGGACAGCAGTTCTATGACTATCGTTTCATGAAATTCTTGGTTTATGCTGAGGGTGGTTCTGCTACTGCAACAAGTGGTCGTCCCGCTTATGCAATGGGACCTTATCAACAGATGTCTTTGTGGAATTCTGAAAAAGGAATCTCACGTTTGAAAGAATTGGTAGCTACCGGACAAACTTATGATTGGCCTGATTTGGTTACTCAAGATGGTCACCAACAAAACCATTATTTGTCAATGAGTGGTGGTACGGACAAGTTGGGCTATCATATGGGTATTGGTTATAACAGCGAAGAAGGAATCTACGAAGGCGATGAGCAGAACCGCATAAACTTCAAAGGTAGTATCGATGCTGAAATTAATAAGTATGTATCTGCCGGTTTTAGTTTCAATATGGCTCGTATTGACAAGAGCTATGCCAATGACGATGCAGTGCAGAATGCTTATCGTATGAATCCTTTCATGCAGCCATACGATGCAGAAGGTAATATGAATCCGAAACCCGGTGATTATGTGGCAATGGGTGCAGATAACGGCTATCAATTCTCTGATCAGCCTACTCCTTTTGCTTATATCGATAACCAAACGAAAGAGCGTGAAACATGGCGTATGCTCGGAAACTTCTACTTGCAGATTAAGCCTATCAAGGGATTGAGCTTGAAAACCACATTCTCTCCCAATTATAGCTACTATCGCGAAGGAACTTTCAATAAAAAGAGCGAGGATGGCTTGATTAGTGCTTATGCAGAGAACAATCGTGCAATAAAGACAACAAGCAGAGCATTCTCTTGGACATGGGATAACATCGTAAACTATAATACCACCATTGCTGAGAAGCATTCTATCGATTTGATGGGATTGTTCAGTATGGAAGGTGCAAATACTGAATATGATACATTTGAGTCTTGGGGCGTGTTGGACGGTTCTGACTGGAATAACCTTTCGTCAGGTGGTCTTATCACAGATTCTGAAACCTCTAAGAATTCATTCTCTGAGAGCAGTATGATTTCATACGCTCTTCGTGCCAACTATACCTATGCAGGTAAGTATATGTTTACCGGTACGGTACGTTGGGATGGTTCTTCACGTTTTGCTGATGGTCATCGGTGGGGTAGCTTCCCTTCATTGGCTGTTGCATGGCGTATGTCTGAGGAGTCATGGATGAAGCGCGAATGGTTGAGTAACTTGAAGTTGCGTTTGAGCTATGGTATGACAGGTAACAACGATGGTATCGGAAACTATGCGACCCAACAGACTGTTGCCGGACCGCTTGCTTTGCCTTTTGGCTCAGCATACGCAAATGCTTTCTACCCCAGTGGTATTGTGGATAGAGCATTGTCTTGGGAAACTTCTGAAGAGGTGAACTTCGGTATTGACTTCGGTTTCTTCAATAGCCGCATTACCGGTACCATTGATTTGTATCAGAAAGATTCAAGAGACATTCTTTTCGGTGTTCCTCTCCCCTTGGAAGCAGGTGCTAACAGTAGTGGTGGAACTCTTACGATGAACACCAATATCGGTAAGGTGAGAAACCGTGGTATTGAAGCCTCTTTGACAACAGTGAACGTGACAAATAAGGATTGGCACTGGGAAACAACTTTCTCTTTTGCTGCAAATGACAATGAGGTGAAGGATGTTAATGGTCTGAAAGAAGATATGCCAAGTGCAGGTCTCTTTATCGGTCAGCCTTTCCATAATGTATATGGTTACGAGTGGACCGGTATTGTCAGCGATAAAAACATGGTGGTACCTGATAATGAAATCGCTCGTTTGAAAGGCTTGACTCCGGGTTCAACCATGAAAGAGTATGATTACTACTATCAATGCTATGGCTGGACTGAAGGACAAGTAATCATCAACGACCGCAATGGTGATGGTAAGTTCGGTGATGAAGACAAGAAGGTATATAGTGCAACTCCGGCTTGGACGGGTAGCTTTACCTCTAACTTGAGTTACAAAGAGTGGGATCTTTCATTCTCTCTCTACACCAAGCAAGATTATACTGTATCTTCAAACTTCTATGGTGAGAACCTTAACTGGGGAGACCGTGGACGTGCCAAGTTGAATGTTGACTATTATATTCCTGCCGGTACACTCATCGATTGCGATGGTGTGAATGCGGATGGAACTTATGTTAATCCTGTATACCAGAAGGAAACTCATTATGGTTCATATCCTTTCCCCAATAACGGAGGTGCTAATGGTGGTGTCGGCTCAGACTTGTGGATTGGTGGTACCAATAAGTATGTCGATGCATCTTACGTAAAGGTGAAGAACATCACATTGGGTTATACATTCAATAAGAAAGTCTTGAAGAAGATTGGTTTGCAAAAATTGCGTCTGTATGCAACAGTTACCAATCCGTTTGTATTCACAGATTATAAGGGATTTGATCCTGAATGGGCTGACGCTTCTTTGAAGAATGATGGTCCGAGCACTGTAACATGGCAATTTGGTGCAAGCGTCAAATTTTAATTAACCATTAATAAATGATTACGAAAATGAAGAAAATACTTTATATGTCAGCGTTGGCTCTGATGACTGCCGGTGCATTCAGTAGCTGTGATGATTTTCTTGAGGCTGAAAACAAGACCGCTGGTGGACAAACAGCTGAAGAGTTTTTTGGCACAGAGGCAGGTCTGGAGTCTTTCCGCAATTATGCTTACTATTCGTTGCGGAATATGTCTACTTGGACAGATATATATGAAGATGGTACAGACCTCTATCAACCGAGTCGTGGCAAGACTCCTACCCAATTCCAACAATATACCACCACTCCCGAGAATGGTGATGTGAAGAATTTGTATATAGCTTGCTACCAGTTGATTAATAACGCAAACGGGTTGATCTATTATGGTGGGGAAAAGTATGCAGCAGAGGCTAAGTTCTTGCGTGCATACGGCTATTACATGTTGACCCAACACTTTGGTGCGGTTCCTTATTCTGACAAGTACATCAATGATGCAACTCGTGAATATCCGCGCGAAGATCTGAAGACCATATATGACAATTGTATTGCTGACTTGGTGGAAATAGCAGAAGACGCTTCGTTGCCTGAAACTTCCAACGATGGTAGAGTAAACCGTAAGGCAGTAGCCGCTTTGTTGGCAAAATTGAATCTGGCTGCAGGTTGGGACTTGGAAACAACGTTGACAGATGCTGCTAAGGGTACCTATAGCAAATCTGAAAATAGCGCTTATTTTACTGAGGCTGCAAGTTGGGCTGAAAAGGCTATTTCAGGCATCTCTTTGACTCAGAGCTTTACTCAGAAGTGGGCTGCTGCTAACGAAGATACCAATCCGGAGACATTCTTCACTATTCAGTATGATAAAGCCGGTTATCCGGGTGATGTCAATAGTGGTGGACATGGTTTGCAAAATGATTTCGGTTCATACTACGGTGCGCAAGATGCCAATGGCTGTAAGGTAAGTAGTTCAGTAAAGGTTCCTACAGAAAAATCTCTCTACTTGTGGGGTGAAGGTGACGAACGTTACTCGGGAACTTTTATGACAACTTTGGTTAACTATGACGGGGATGCCACTAGTTGGGGAACTTCATCAGCTACAGGTTATTATGCATATTATAACAATGCTTCATGGGAAACATTGCCTATCGCATATTATTACGCTCCTTACTATATGTCACAAGCTGATTTTGAAGCTTTCTTGACTGCAAACAAGGCTCGTTTTGCGAAAGGTAACTATGTGAATACTCCGTATGCTTATCTGATGGGTAATCCGGTGAAGAAATACTCATTCAATGCTGATGGTTCATTCAAGAGTCCTGAAGGCAAAGCTTACAATAGTGCTACATTGGCTTCAGAGTTGAACTTTACACCGACTGTGCGCAAGTATGATGACCCCACTACTGCGTTAGCAGCTGGTAATACTTCTAACGGATATCGCGATATCGTGTTGCTTCATGCCAGCGACCTTTATTTGGTTGCCGCAGAGGCTTACTATATGGCAGGTAAAGAGGCTGATGCTTGGGCAAAGATTAATGCCGTTCGTACACGTGCAAAGGCTGCTAACTTGAACAATTCATTGAGCAATTATTTGCCCGACTATCCTCAAAAAGATGCATTGACTATGCTCGATTTGATTTTGGATGAGCGTGCCCGCGAATTATATGCAGAGAATCAGCGTTGGATGGACTTGCGTCGTACTCGCCAGTTGGTTCGTTACAATGTACAATTTAACTCTCTGATTAGTGATGTCAGCGACATGAGTAATGCGTTGGGTGAAGTTAAGTGGTATCGTCCCATTCCTAATGAAGAAATGGCATCAAATACTGCATTAACAAGTGCAGATCAGAATCCTGGTTATTAATTTTTATGAATTTAAAAAGTAATAGATGATGAAAAAGTTTTTATATACAGCATTTATGTTCTTTGCAATGGGCGCAACTTTTGTAGCCTGTCGTGAAGATGCTGAAACAGGTTTAAATCCAGCCGAGGTTGATGAACAAGCACAAGTGGCAGGTACTTACGAAGGTGAATGGATGCGTGTTTTGGATACAGACACAATTGTTGAAGTTGGAACCTTGGCTTTAGTCCCGACAGATTCTGCTTGGTGTGTGGATGTAATTGTATCATGTCCTGCAATTGGTTTGGATGACGGATTGAAGAGTGTTGCAAATATCGCAAAAGAGGCAAGCTATGGATTTGTTTTCTACAACAATTCTACAGAAAATGGTTTAGGTGCAAACAACTTCCGTGGTTATGTGCGTTACGACGCGGATAATAATGAAATTGCCACAATCAATTTTGTAAAAACTGTGAAATCAGGTCGTAAATCTTATGATTACACCTTCTCTTTTAGCGGTTCGTTGACCGAATAAAAATTTGGGGGCAGGCTTATGCCGTTTGCCTGTCCCCTTACCATTGTAACTAAGACCTGAAGGTCATTTATTTATAAATTAATTAAACTAAAGCTATTATGAAGAAAAATTTACTTTTCGTGGCTGCCCTTGCAGCTGGCATGTGTGCAAATGCACAAAGTTATGTTCAGGTAGATCCTGAAGGTTTGGGATTGTCAGGAGATGCTGTTGCTTTGACAGCTGGAACTCTTATCGGTGAAAACGACGATATTAAACTCAGCATTGCTTTTGATGATTCTTATAAGAGCACTTCTGTTGCAGCCAATGACTACACTACTATCGTATTTGATGCTACAGAACTTGATGCTTCAAAAGGTGCTCAGGGTAGCAATAACCCTAAGACTGCAGATGGTAGCAATCCTGCTACATTGACTCCTCCACAACCTGCCACAGGTGGTGCTGTATTGCAGATTGATGCAAAGGCTGATGGTTATGTTTACGTTTATGGTAAATTGTCAACCAACAAGAACTATACAGTCTTTGAAGAAGGAACTGCTATTGGTTATCGTTTGGCTATGCAAGACAACACTTTTAACCTGTTGGATATTACAGTGGCAGGTGAGGGTGAGTTCAATTATGTACAAAATCCTATTCCTTGGCCGGAGGTTATATTTACAGGCGATGAGGCAAGTGCTGTAAAAGGTAGCGGGCTTGGTGTTATCAAATTCCCAGTTTTCAAAGATTTGAAGTATTTGGTTAACGCCTGTGGTTCTAAGATTTCTTTCGGTGGTGCTTACTTTGATAAAGAAGGTGATGTACAAGTTTCTATCAAGGGTGAAGTTCCGGGTGAAAAGGTGTTGTTGACTGCTGATGGTAGCAGCAATATCGCTTCAAACGTAGCTGAAGCTGAAGTTGTAGCTTCTCAATACTACACTGTAGCTGGTCAAGCTATCTCTGCTCCTGCAAAGGGTATCAACTTGGTTAAGCAGACTTTGGCTGACGGTACTGTAAAGGTTGTTAAGGTTATCGTTAAGTAATTGCGAACTTTAGAGTAATTTCATAAGATTGGGTCCCCCTCCTCCCTTTGTAGGGTTGCGAGGGGGACTTTTCATAGTAAACGTCGGAAGTATGCCTGATAAAGAACAAATAAACAAAGAGAAAGAAGAGTTTATAGCCTTGCTCCGTCAGTCTGAGCGTGAAGACGAACAGGACGTGGACTATCTGCTTGAAGACTTGGAAGAATGGGGCTTCTTTAAAGCTCCTGCCTCGCGTAGCAAACACAACTGTTTTGAGGGCGGGCTGGTACACCACTCGTTGAATGTGTGCAAAATGGCATTGCTGATACGTGAGCAGGTGTTGGCTGAACGTCCTGACCTGGAATCCTTGTTGCCTCGCAGCAGTGTGATAGTGGCATCGCTCTTGCACGATGTGTGCAAGTCGAACATCTACCAGCGGGTAGTGCGTAAGCAAAAAAACGAGGTGGGCATATGGGAAAGCTATGAGACTTACAACATAGACTATACGGCTTTGCCACTTGGTCATGGCGAGAAATCGGTGATAATGTTGCTACGCAGTGGATTTGAACTCACTGAAGATGAGATATTGGCTATTCGTTGGCACATGGCGGCTTGGGACCTCTCGCTGCATAGTCAGGAGATGGTAGGTAGTCTGAATAAGGCAAGCGAGAAGTCACCGTTGGTGTCGCTGATTCAGGCTGCAGACCAGATGGCTGCCAACCTGATGGAACGAAAGATGATGTAACATGGAGAGTATGAAACTGCAAGCTGTACGCAACTTTCTGAAGGAGGCATCGCTGGATGCGGTGATTGTGGTGGACAGTGACCCTCATGGCAGTGAATATCTGCCCGAACACTGGAAGGTGCGTGAGTGGTTGAGCGGGTTTACCGGTTCAGCGGGAACCTTGGTGGTGACAATGCACAAGGCAGCCTTGTGGACAGACTCACGCTACTTCTTGCAAGCCGCATCCCAGTTGCTGCCAGAGGTGGAGCTGATGAAAGAGGGGGTGCCTGATACACCGGAAATAACAGAGTGGTTAGGTTGTCAGCTGCAATGCGGAAGCAAGGTGGCGATAGATGCCCAAGTGACCAGCCTGAAGAGGGCGGGTGAGTGGCAGGCAGCCTTGGCTCAGGCAGGTATCGAGTTGCTGCCTGCACCGGAACAGATGTGGGATGAGTTGTGGAGAGAACGTCCCCAACTGCCTGTCGGACCGGTCGTGATACATCCGGTGCAGTATAGCGGGGAGAGCTGTCGCAGCAAGTTGGAGCGTATCCGTCAACAACTCTCTTCGGGTGGCATTGTGCTGTCGGCATTAGACGAGATAGCCTGGATATTGAATTTGCGGGGAAGCGATGTGCATTGCTGCCCCGTGGTGATGAGCTATCTGGTGATAACCCAACAAGAAGCCCTGTTCTATTGTAATCCTGAGAAAGTTTCCGCTTCCGTCATGCACTATCTGCAGGAGGAGGGAGTGCAATTGCGCCCCTATGACTGTTTCTTGCATGAGGTCGGTGGGTATAATAGTCACACAATGAAATTGCCGGCATCAAGTATGTTGGCAGTGCGTGAACGTATGCCCGATGCCACGGTGGTGGCAGAGACTCCGGTAGCACTGATGAAGGCTGTGAAAAACCGGACGGAGCTGGAAGGCTTGCGCACCGCACAGGTAAGAGACGGGGTTGCTATGGTACGTTTTCTGCGTTGGTTGGAGCAGACGGTGCCTGCCGGTGAAGTGACAGAGTTGGCATTGGACGATGCCTTGTTGCACTACCGTTCACAGCAAGCGAAGTTTTGTGGCATCAGCTTCGACACCATAGCCGGATATGGCGCACACGGTGCCATTGTGCATTATGAAGCAACTCCCGAAAGTGCTTCAACGCTGTTGCCGCAAGGATTTTTATTGCTCGACAGTGGAGGACATTACCTTGATGGGACGACCGATATTACCCGCACCATCGCTCTCGGACCGCTTACTGACGAAGCGTGTCGTGACTACACATGGGTGCTGAAGGGACATATCAACCTGGCAACCGCACACTTCCCACAGGGGACATGCGGGACACAACTGGATGTGTTGGCGCGTATAGCCATGTGGAAAGAGGGTGTTACCTACCTGCATGGTACCGGACATGGCGTAGGCTCGTACCTGAATGTACATGAAGGACCTCATCAGATAAGGATGAACCATGTGCCCACACCATTGCGACCCGGCATGGTGGTGACCAATGAGCCGGGTATCTATCGTGCCGGCAAACATGGGGTGCGGATAGAGAATATGATGGTGGTAACCGAAGCAAGAGAGACGGATTTCGGTAAGTTCTATCGTTTTGACATTGTGACACTGTGTCCGATTGACACCCGCCCTATCGTCCGTGAAATGATGACAACTGACGAACTCGACTGGCTCAATGGCTATCATCAACGGGTGTATGAGGCATTGGCTCCCCATCTGGATGAAGAAGAGAGACGCTGGTTGAAGGAGAAAACGCAGAGAATATGAATTTAGCAGCAGATAATAGGAAAGATATATGGCTTTGATTAAATCGGTAAGGGGATTTACTCCCCAAATTGGAAAAGATTGTTACCTGGCAGAGAATGCAACCATCGTAGGCGATGTGGTGATGGGGGACCAATGCAGCATTTGGTTTAATACGGTGTTGCGCGGTGATGTGAATAGTATCCGCATAGGGAATCGTGTGAATATTCAAGATGGCAGTGTGCTCCATACGCTTTATGAAAAATCGACCATCCGCATTGGCGACGATGTTTCTGTGGGGCATAATGTGACTATCCATGGGGCGGATGTCGATGACTTTGCCCTCATCGGTATGGGGGCTACGTTGCTTGACCATGCTCATGTGGGGCGTGGCGCCATTGTGGCTGCCGGAGCTCTTGTGCTTGCCAATACACAGATTGGTCCGGGTGAACTGTGGGCAGGTGTGCCTGCAAAGTTTGTCAAAAAGGTTGCACCCGACCAAGCCAAAGAGATTAATGAAAAGATTGCGAATGGCTACATTATGTATGCCGGCTGGTATAAGGAGTAGTAGCGACGTTCACGAGCTCATGGTGAATGTTCTCAACTCTTTCTGCAGACTCTTTTCCTGCCCATCGGTCAGTTTGTTGAGCAAGGCATGAAAAGCAGGACCATGGTTCATCTCTATGGTGTGTGAAAGTTCATGTAGCATGACAAACTCGACCAAGTGGGGAGGTAACATCAACAGGTAGCACGACAGGTTGATGTTCTTGTGGCTTGAGCAACTTCCCCATCGTCCTTTGCTCACATTGATTTTCACTTGTTTGAACGGCAGGTTATGCTTTAGGGAGAGTTGCTGTAGGCGTGCCGGAAGCAGCAAGGTGGCTTGTTGCCTGATGATGCGTTCGACCACCTTGTACAACCATTGTTGTCTTTCCGGTTGGTAGAAATCAGTTCCGGGTGGACAAAACAGGATAACTTGCCCCGGTGACGACCGGGTGTAGAAGTCTTTTCGGATGCCGGTTTGCAGGGTGATGTCTATCCATTCGGTATGGATTGAAAATTGCAGGTCGATTTTTTTGTAGGCAGTGTGAACCATTTCTTGTTTCCGGTTGTTTTCTTATCGTTAATATTTTCTCTCTCTAATATTCTAATAGGAATATCAATACAGCTTCTCGTGAGAAAAGGGTATTGAGCTTTTTTTAAAAAAAGACTGGTGCGTGAACATCGGTCTTTTTTGTTTTGTCAACAAGGGTCAACATCGTAATAGATGATGAGTGAACGGAACTGTTCGTTGTTCTGCAGGGTTGCCCTGATGTTTTCCAGCTCCTCCCTGACTTTGGCGAGCGAAGCGGAGACTTCGATTTTCAGCATGATTTTCCGGATGAAGAGCGTCTGTATTCTGCCTACGGCAGGCTTGTCAGGTCCCAACACCCTGTATCCGAACCGTTGTTTCAAGTAAGTCGCCATCTCTTGCGCCATCCATTCAATGCGTGCTTCATCGCGGTGCTTCAGGTAAACATAGATGAGCCTGAAGTGTGGCGGGTATCTGAAGAGAAGACGTTCAGCCAGTTGTTCGTGGTAGAGACTTTCATAGTCGTTTTCAACCACCTGTCTGATAACAGGCAGTTCTTTGTTGCGGGTTTGCAGGATGACGTGTCCGCGTTTGTTCTTTCTTCCTGCCCTTCCTGCCACCTGTGCCATCAGCTGGAATGCACGTTCGTGTGAACGGAAGTCAGGAAAATTGGTCATAGAGTCGGCATTGAGTATGCCCACAAGGCTGACCCGCTCGAAATCCAATCCCTTGGAGACCATTTGTGTACCAATCAGAATGTCAGTCTCTCCGGCTTGGAAGCTATGTATAATCTGCTCGTATGCCCGTCGGCTTCGTGTGGTGTCAAGGTCCATACGTGCGGTACGTGCCTGTGGGAATATCTCTCGTATGTTTTCTTCTATACGTTCGGTGCCGAATCCTTTGTTGCGTAGTTCGGTGTTTCCACATGCGGGGCATTCGGCAGGTATCTGGTACGTATATCCGCAATAGTGGCACGTGAGTTGGTTCATCCGTTTGTGGTAAGTCAGACTAACATCACAGTTTTTGCATTTGGGTACCCATCCGCATACGTTGCATTCAATCATAGGGGCAAATCCTCGTCGGTTTTGGAAGAGGATGATTTGCTCGTGTTGCAGCAACGCTTTGTTCATCAGTTCAAGCAAGCGGGGTGAGAATGGACCGTTCATTCTTCGTTTGTGTGCCAGTTCACCTATATCTACAATTTCTATTTCAGGCAGCTGTATCTCTTGGTGACGTTTGGTGAGTCTGACCATACCGTACTTCCCCGTCAATGCATTGTAGTAGCTCTCGATGCAGGGAGTAGCTGTTCCTAAAAGGGTTTTTGCACCATATAGCGAAGCCAATACGATGGCGGTGTTTCGTGCATGGTATCGGGGGGCAGGGTCTTGTTGCTTGTAGGTCTGTTCATGTTCTTCATCAACAATGACCAATCCTAAGTTGCGGAATGGGAGGAAGATGGAAGAGCGTACTCCTAAGATAATGTCGTAGCTTTGTGTGGAGAGCTGTTTTTTCCATACCTCAACGCGCTCGGCATCAGGAAACTTTGAGTGATAGACTCCCAATCTGTTCCCGAACACTCGCTTGAGTCTTTCGGTGATTTGAGTGGTCAATGCAATCTCGGGCAATAAGAAAAGAACCTGTTTCCCCTTTTTTAATGTCTGCTCTATCAGATGTATGTATACTTCCGTCTTTCCGCTGGCAGTGACTCCATGCAGCAAGCATACATTCTTTTCCTTGAATAACTGGTTGATTTGGTTGAGTGCCTCTTCTTGAAAAGGGTTCAGCGGATTGACGGTATGCTGTTCCGGCTGTTCATGCTGGTTTAACCTGCCGGTCTCATGCTCATAGAGTTCAAAGACTCCTTTGTCGGTCAGTTGGTTGATGATGGCATTGGATGTTGTAGTCTTCTCTTGCAACTCTTTTTTGCTTATTTCTGTTTGCCCGTTGTTGGTCAAGGCGAGGTAAGCAAGCAATACCTCTTGTTGTTTGCGTGCCCGTTTGAGTATTGTTTTCAGATTTTCAATCCCTTTTTCATTCTGGAATTCACGAGCTAACCGGATGCGTATTTCCGTTTTTGGTTTATAGTAGCTTTTGACCTCTTCTTTGATGTGTACAGCCTCTTTTTCAATCAATCCTTTTAATAGGGTAGCTATGTTTTTCAGGCTACTCTCTTTGATGAGCGTGCTGAGATCTTTTCCTTTGCCGGGTGGGAGTAATGCCATCAGGCGTTCTTCTTTCTCGGTGAAAGGTCCTGTCTTTATAAAATCGGGATTGGCTTCAACCACTGTTTCACTCTCCAATTTTAGCCCTGATGGGAGTGCTGCTTTATATACATCACCCGGTTTACAGAGGTAGTAGTTCCATATCCATTGCCATAATTTGTATCCTTCGGGAAGCAGGATAGGGTGATTGTCGAGTATCTCTGTAATACTCTTCACCTCGTATCCGGATGGTCGGCTGTTGTGGATGCGTATGACAATGGCTGTATAGAATTTCTTTACTCCAAAAGGTACAATTACCCGGCAGCCTCTTTTAACCTCTCCCACCCATGCTGCAGGCAGCAGGTAGGTGTAGAAGTTGGCTAAAGGAAGTGGGAGGATGACGTCGACAAAAGTTTCTGGGCAGTTTGTCATTTCTTCTTTATTTCCGGGTAGCTGATTCGGGTGTGATATACGGTCTTGAGTTTCTCTTTGAATACACCCTTTATGCTCTCGATGTCCTTGAAAGTGATGGGGCATTGGCGGAATACACCATCTGCCGTTTGTCCGTCTATGATTTTCTCTATCAGTTCGGCAATGGCTTCTTCGGTATATTCGGGCAGGCTTCTGGATGCCGCCTCTACAGCGTCAGCCATCATCAAAATTGCCTCTTCGAGTGTCGACGGATTAGGACCGGGGTAAGTGAATTGTTGCTTGTCTATCTCTTCATCGGGGTGGTTGTTGAGGTAGGAGATATAGAAATATTTGACCATTCCCACTCCATGGTGTGTAGCAATGAAATCTTTTATCACTCCCGGTAGTGCATATTTCTCGGCAAGTTTCAATCCGTCGGTAACATGTCCTATGATTATTTGAGCGCTCTCTTGTTCAGTTAAACTCTGATGCGGATTTACTCCCGACTGGTTCTCGGTGAAGAATGCCGGATTCTCTATTTTCCCGATGTCGTGATACAAAGCCCCTGTACGTACCAGTTGGCTGCGTGCTCCTACCGTACGTGCCGCTTCGGTAGCCAAGTTTGCCACTTGCAGTGAGTGTTGGAATGTGCCTGGTGCTACTTCCGACATTCTTCGTAGCAATGGAGTGTTGATGTTTGAAAGTTCCACCAATGTCACATTGCTGGTGAAACCGAAAGTCTTCTCCAGCATAAACAATAACGGGTAGGTAAATAAGAGTAAGATGCCGCCTATGGTCAGATAGATGTACATGTTGGTATCCAATTTGGTGAGGTCATCGGTGTGCATCAGTTCGTAGGCGAAATAGAGGAGCATGCTTGCCAATGTCACAAGCAGAGCCGCTTTGAGCAGTTGTGAACGTTCAGACAACTCACGCAGACTGTATACAGCAGTAAGACCGGCTATGAATTGTACCAGAATGAACTCGTAGGGATAACGCAGTGTCATCGAACAGATGAGAATCATGACAATGTGTAACATGAAGGCTGTGCGTGAATCCATGAATACCCGCACAATCATTGGAGCCATGGCAAAGGGGATGATGTAGACATTCAGTAAGTTGTGACTGACCATCAGTGATGTGATGACAGGATAGAATACCAACAATCCCATCAACAAGAGGATGGTTCGTCGGCGATTGTAATAGTCAAGTCTGAACAGGTCAAGATAAAATATGAAACAGGCAATAAGTATGGTGGTGAATAAAATTTGTCCGCCTAATGTCAAACGTTTCTGTGTAGTGGTCTCGCTTCTTTTGTCGGTCTCTTTGCAAAGCGATTCTAATATATTATAGGTGCGTTCGTCTACGATCTCGCCCCGGTCTATGATTTTGGTTCCGGTTACTACCATACCACTGCTCCATGGGATAGCAGCCAATAGTTCGTTTATGGCAGCTTCTGATTTTTGTTTGTCGTATATGATGTTTGGCGTTAAAAATTCATGTAGGTTATATCCCCTGAGGATGCTCGGGCTGTATTCGGTGCTATCTCCTGTCACCAAGCGTTCGTATGCCTGTTTTACGGTGAGCAGTTCGTTGATATCCACTATGGTGGCTATATTGTTTTCGACCAATCGGATTTTTTTAATATTGTCTTCTTCCAACTTCTTTAGGTCTTCACTGCTTATTATGCCTTGTCGGTATAGTTGGCGCAACGTCTGTCGGATGTAGCTTTGGTATCTTGCATTAGGGGAGGTCTTGCCGGCTTTTATCTCTGCTCCCCAGTGGATTTCCAGTTCTTTGGTTTTGTCTTGTGCTACATTATTTTCGCGTTTGTAGTATGGGTGAAACTGTTTCAACGCACTGTCTTGCTCATTTTTTACGGTTGCTTCATTTTTGTATATGGGAAAGTCGAATGTGGCTATCAACTGGCCATATCTCCACGGTTTGCCCGTCTCAAACTGGTAAGTGTATTTCCGTTCTCTGGGCAAGAAGTATACAATAAGTGCTATAGTGGCGACAGTGATTCCTATCTTGTAAAGCATCATTGCGCGGCTCATGCGGTGGGGGGTGTTATATCTGCTCATATGCGTCGTCTTTTTATTGTTTAACGCGGCTAAAGTACAAAAAAAAACGATTGATGCATTGCTTTTTCTCTGGCAAGATGATAGTTCTATCTCTTTTTTTGCAGTAATTCAGGAAAAAGCCGTATTTTTGCCGAAAAATAATCAACTATGACCGATAGAAGAGTAAGAGTACGTTTTGCGCCCAGTCCTACGGGGGCGTTACATATAGGTGGTGTGCGCACTGCTTTATATAACTATTTGTTTGCCCGCCAACATGGGGGCGATTTGATTTTCCGCATAGAGGATACAGATAGCAGCCGCTTTGTTCCGGGAGCTGAAGAGTATATCATAGAGTCTTTCAAATGGTTAGGTATACAGTTTGATGAAGGTGTGAGCTTTGGGGGAAATTATGGTCCCTATCGTCAATCTGAGCGTCGTGAAATATACAAGAAGTATGTGCAGCAACTGTTGGATGAGGGCAAGGCATATATGGCTTTTGACACACCGGAAGAGTTGGATGCCAAGCGTGCCGAGATACAAAATTTCCAATATGATGCTTCAACCCGTCTGTCGATGCGTAACTCGTTGTCTCTTCCTAAAGAAGAGGTGGAGAAGTTGCTTGCTGATGGTTGTCAATATGTTGTACGATTTAAGATTGAACCGGGCGAGGAGGTGCATGTGGACGACCTGATTCGTGGAGATGTTGTAATCAATTCGACCATATTGGATGACAAGGTGCTTTATAAGTCGGCAGATGAATTGCCCACTTATCACCTGGCAAACATCGTAGATGACCATTTGATGGAGGTTTCGCATGTAATCAGAGGAGAAGAGTGGTTGCCTTCGGCTCCGTTGCATGTATTACTCTATCGTGCTTTTGGTTGGGAAGAAACGATGCCCCGATTTGCTCATTTGCCTTTGTTGCTGAAACCTGAAGGTAATGGAAAACTCTCAAAACGTGATGGTGACAAACTTGGTTTCCCCGTATTCCCGTTGGAATGGCATGACCCGAAAAGTGGAGAAATCTCATCGGGCTATCGCGAAGCAGGTTATTTGCCGGAGGCAGTAGTAAACTTCTTGGCGTTGCTGGGTTGGAATCCTGGAAACGATCAGGAACTGATGACAATGGATGAGATGGTGAAACTGTTTGATTTGGGCAAATGTTCAAAAAGCGGTGCTCGTTTTGACTATGTGAAAGGAGTTTGGTTTAATCACCAATATTTGCTGAAACAAGATGATTTGGCTTGGACACCTGAGTTTGATAAGATATTGCGTGCCAATGGCATAGAATCAACACCTGAGCGGGAAGCTATGGTAGTGGCGATGATGAAACAGAAGGTAGTGGAGTATACTGACAAACAGGGAAACAAAAAGAAAAGGAATGTAAGTTTTGTCAGTGACTTGTGGCCACTTTGCGAGTTCTTCTTCAAGGCTCCGGAAAGTTTTGACAAAGAAGGAGACAAGTTCATCCGTAAGAATTGGAAAGAAGGAACGGCTGATGAGATGACTGAGTTGGCTGGGTTAGTGGAACAAATTGATGAATTTACGGTTGATAACTTGAAGGCGGCAGTAGATGCTTGGGCAGAAACCGAAGAGAAGAGACCTTGGAATGCATGGCGTGTCTGCCTTGTAGGTACCGGTCAAGGACCTGACATGTATGAATTGGCAGCCTTCTTAGGTAAGGAGGAGACCTTAAAACGTATGCAGAAGGCAATAGAAACTTTGAAGTAGAAGCATGTATACAATCATTATATATCTATATCTGTTTGCTGCAAAGATAGCCTCTCTTTTTAGCAAGAAGGTGAAATTGATGATTGATGGGCATAAGCAGGTCTTTGAACTGTTGCGTGACCAAATTGACAAAAATGAACGTTATGTATGGTTTCATGCCGCCTCGTTAGGCGAGTTTGAACAAGGGCGACCATTAATGGAACGTATGCGTCGCATTCATCCCGAGTATAAGATATTGCTTACCTTTTTTTCACCTTCAGGGTATGAAGTCCGCAAGAATTATTCGGGAGCTGATGTGATTTGCTATCTGCCGTTTGACACACCACGCAATGTACAGCGCTTTTTGGAGTTGGCAAACCCTTGTATGGCGTTTTTTATCAAGTATGAATTTTGGCAGAATTATCTGAAAGCGTTGAAACAGCGTAGAGTACCTACTTATAGTGTCTCTTCTATTTTCCGGAGTGAACAGATTTTCTTCCGTTGGTATGGCGGACAATATTATAAGGTGTTGACCTTGTTCACTCACTTCTTTGTGCAGAATGAACAGTCGCGCCAGTTGTTGGCTACACGGGGGGTAACGAATGTGACTGTGGTGGGAGATACGCGTTTCGACCGGGTTGCAGAGATTCATGCTCAAGCTACGTCGTTGGCAGTAGTCGAGCGGTTTAAGGGTGATAGTATGGTACTTGTTGCCGGTAGTTCATGGCAACCCGATGAGGCTTTGCTTATCGAGTATTTCAATACACATCCCGGACTGAAGATGATAATAGCTCCCCATGTGGTCAGTGAAGAGCATCTGAGTGAAATAGAGAAGATGTTGAAGAGAGCCAGTGTGCGCTATACTCAAGCGGTAGAATCGGGGAGTGTTGGAGCTGATTGTATGATTGTCGATTGCTATGGATTGTTGTCGTCTATCTACGGCTATGGTGAAATTGCGTATGTAGGTGGTGGGTTTGGTGTCGGCATTCATAATGTGTTGGAGGCTGCTGTCTATGAGATTCCGGTTTTGTTTGGTCCCAACAACCAACGTTTCCGTGAGGCATGCGGTTTGTTGGAAACAGGCGGAGGGTTTGAAGTTCATGACTATGCCGATTTCTCAGCCTTGCTTGACCGGATGCTTGCTGATAGCAATTACCTGCGGCAGTGTGGAGAAAAAGCCGGTCGCTATGTAGCTGATAACACTGGGGCTACTGATGTAATCTTGCGCAAAGTTGGGTTGGTGAAATAAATGGGTCGACCCCAAAAGTGATTTAACTCTAATCGGTCATTAATCGTATTGTCCTTCAATGCGGGTTAATGACCGATTTGAGTTAAAATACTTCTTATCGTTTATCGGGGATGCCGAGAGACTCCCATTGGGTTTGTTCGAAATTCTTTTTGATAATTTGCTTCATCTCTTGTAACTCTTCCCGTAACTCGTTTAATTTGTGGTTTGCAATGGAGGCCTTTTCATTTACTTGAACGCGTAAAGCATCCAGCTCGTTGCTCAAACGTTCGGTCTCATTGGCATCATCGGCTAATTTCGACAAGGCACTTTCTGTGATGCCATAGGGGGCTACTTGTTGATAATTCTTTTTCAGTCCTTCGACTAAAAGACGTGCTTTCTCTACTTGTAAATCATACGTTTTTGACATGACTTTATCCTTTCTTTTTTGAGGGTTAAACATTGATTTTCCCTACAAAAATAGTGTTTTTTTCGCTCTTGTGCAAATGCCGTATGTGAAACAAATAATAGCTTCTTGATTGTTAAGATTCTGATTTATAAACGGATAAGGTTTTGTTAAAAAAGTAAAAACCAGTAAAGGGGATAAGGCTGTTTGCGATGGTGATAGAGTAATCTTTAGCTCTTCTTCCGGTAGCCTGAGGAGGTGAAGATAGCGAGTAGTTCGCCTTGTCCGTTTGTCAGACGCACTTCAATGAAAGGGATGCGCGGATGGTTGACAATCTCTTCAGCTTCGGCATAGATGATTTCTCCCTCTTTGGCTGCATGAACGAAAGTGATATTGGCTGTGATAGAAAAAGTCAATGCTTTTTCGTTGTTTGCTACTGCAGCATATGCCAAGTCGGCAAGTGTAAAAAGGGCACCTCCCTGGCAAACCCCTCCGGCATTCAAGTGTTCGGCTGTTACTCTCATTTGTGCCTTGGCATACTTCTCATGCACTTCTATGAGCTCAACTCCTGCATTGGCTGCAAAACGGTCATTCTTTAGAAAATCTTTTATCTCTTTCATTTTTTTATGGATATATATAGGATAGTAACTGAGTTTATGTAGTAGAGATTAGAAAGAGAGGGCTTGCCTTACGTTGTCAGATGTGGCAAGCCCTCTTTTTGTTCTCTCAACCGGAGTGGGATTAATCCATGTGGAATACTTCAGGCAATGGGATGCTGATGGGAGAGTTGTCTGGGTTCACCTCCATGATGTCAGCCATATAATCCCACCATTTCTGTACGATGGGGTTGGTTCCCATGTCTTGTGAAGACTCTTCGCCCTCTACTTTCTGGAAAGCGAAAAGGATATTGGTATCTTTGTCCCAATAGATAGAGTAATCAAAGACTCCGTTTTTCGACAATAACTCTTTCAACTCAGGCCAAATGGCAGCGTGACGTCTTTCATATTCTTCCTCAAAGCCTGGCTTCAAGAACATTTTGAATGCTTCTCTTCTCATATTATATTACTTTTATGGGTTAATGTTATCTCTTTTCGTGGAAAATCGGTTGATTGGTGGTTTGCTCTGTCTGATAAAACAAGGTTGCGCTGTCATTCATTTTAGGATGCTGATTTTTCAGTAGATTGATGATTTCAGCTCCTGCCCAGATAACCGGACCATAACCATGGGCTGCATATACTGTTACAGGACGGTAACAGTAGAATGCCGGGTCGAAAGCCATACCTGTGCCGACACAAGTTCCTCCTACTTGTCCCTTTTCGTTTATTTGGGTGGTTACAGCATTCCATGCCAATGTGGCAACCGGACCATATGCCATTGCATCAATCCATCCTTTGTTTATACCATGTGCAATACAGTAGGCATAGATGGCTGTTGCTGATGTCTCCAAGTATGAGTCGGGACGGTCGAGCAGTTGGTGCCAAAGTCCTTCACCACTTTGGAGGGCAGCCAATCCGCGTACATGATTGCGGTATAACTCCATTAACTTGTCGCGCTGTGGGTAGTTATCAGGTAATACATCCAACACTTCACATAGGGTTAGCAAAGCCCATCCGTTGGCACGTGCCCAATGAAATGCCGGATGGTCTTGCATCTCTTCTACCCAACCATGGCGGAACAGATTCTTCTCAGGCACCCACATGCGTTCCTTGAATTGCAATATCTGTCTGACTGCCTCTGCAAGATAGTGTGCTTGTTTTTCACCGGCAATTGTTGCATATTGGGCAATAGGAGGGATGCCCATGAACATGTCGTCTAACCACAAGGTGTTGTAGAATGGACGGGTACGTGCAAAGGTTCCGTCGGCAAGTCGGTACTCCTTGTTGACAATGAAGTCGATGTAATTCTCAATCAGCTGGTTTAAGTTCAACGTAGGATCTTTCTGTTGTGCCTTTATCATAGCTGCACATACGGCACCGGCATCGTCCAATGCCTTGGGAGTTAACATCTGACGCATCAGTGGGTCTATCTCTTTCCCGTGTTTCTCTATCAGTTTCTTGAAGTGCGGAGCCACCTCGTTCAAAAACTTGAAGCGGTTGATTGCATAATTGCTATATGCCGGGTCACCGGTGGCTTCTGTTGCAGCTAACATTGCTGAATAGGTTACCCCCCATTCATAGCTGGTTAGTCGGAAGGTTCCGCGCTCGACTTGTGCTTCAGGTCCCATGTGGGCATAGTCGGTGATGGTTTTCCCATTGTTTTTGTTTACGACTCGGGTTGGGGTACATCCCTCAAGGTAGTTCAGCACGCGATCCATGGTTGCTTTAACCTGTTCGACCGTGGGAGCGCCATAGGGAGTCTGGTAGTCAGGCTTCAGCAAATGCAACGGTGTGTTTGAGTCGTTTATCTCTTTCTCTTTTTTTTGGGCATAGACCTCACCTGTAATAGATAAGAGTACTATAGCCCCCATCATGCTTAGGGTCTTTACTTTCATGTGATTATTTTTTCGGGTTATTTGTTTTTTTGATGTTGAATCCTCTGAATAAGCCCTCTTTCAAGTCCGTTCCGAAGTAGAATCCGGGTTGGGTCGGTTGGTTGTAAGCCACATTTTGTGTGGCAATGCTGATGCGGTAAACCGGGTCTTCGAGGAATGTGTGGAAGCGGTATTCTGTGGGAATGGTAGAGACATAGACTCTCAATGCGCTATTGTCTTCTGTGCGCACAATCACCTCTTCGCGCCAGTCGCCTACGATATCTCCCTGCAAAGCAGGATTTGATTTGGAACTGTTGTTTGATACACATCCTTCGAAAGTGACTACTCTGTTGCAGGTACCACTCTTGTGGTCGTATTTTGATATGGCAGTTCCATTTAACAGTTCGCGTGACAAGTCACCGTCCCACCATACTGCCATGTTGCATGGCAATCCTCTAACCTCCTTATTGATTACTTTCCCCTTAACGTTTCGGATTCCTCCCGATGCTAATGACCACATCTCCACTCCCCATGAAGTGGGGTCAATATCAGAAGCCATACAACGTCCGACATCCATGTTTGATTTCAGTTGGAAGATTACCTTTCCGGTAGCTGCTTCGCGGAAAGTAGAGCCGTCTTTTCTGTTTTCGTGGCAATCCCACACTTGCAACTTTTCTGAGTCGGGATAGAAAGCAGTCAGGTGCATGGCATCTCCATGTCCCATTCGGGTGGTGTAGAGCCCTTTTCCATCATGATCCACAGCCATTGAGCCATAGATGATTTCATCGCATCCGTCACCGTCTACGTCACCTACTCGCAAGTTGTGGTTGCCTTGTCCTGCATAATGTTTGTTGCCGTCATCATTGCTGTCAAATACCCAACGTTTTGTCAGGTTCTTCCCATCCCAGTCAAAAGCGGCTAATACAGTGCGGGTATAATATCCACGGCACATTACAACACTGGGACGTTTGCCATCGAGATAGGCAACGCATGCCAGATAGCGGTCGCTTCGGTTGGCATTTCCATCTCCCCAACCTCTTAAATCACCGCGTGCAGGCACATAGTCGATAGTAGCCAGCGCCTTTCCTGTCTCTCCGCTGAAGACTGTCAGGTATTCATTGCCGGTGAGGATACGTCCTTGGTTTTTGGGAGCAGGGTTCCGGAACCTCCATCTGCGCTGTCCGCCTTGAGGTGCAGGACGTCTGTTCCTATCCCCCGGACGTGGTTCAAACTTTTCACCGCGTGCTTCCCGTTCTTTACGTTCTTGTTCCATTTTTGCCCATTCGGCTTTCATCTCTTTTTCTCGTTCTGCCCATCTCTTTCTCATCTCAGCTACGCGCTTGGCATATCCTACGGTATCTCCCATCTCACGGTAATCAGCATCAGGGTTACCGATGACAGCACCTGTGCCGTCAATGGTTCCGTCTGATGTTTTCATCACCACTTCGGCTTTTCCGTCTCCATCAAGGTCGTATACCATAAATTGGGTGTAGTGTGCTCCGGCACGGATATTTCTTCCCAAATCGATACGCCACAGTTGTTCACCGGTCAGTTTGTAGCAGTCAAATATTACATTGCCTGTATATCCGTCGTGTGCATTGTCGTGTGCGTTACTTGGATCCCATTTTAGGATAATCTCATATTCTCCGTCTCCATCCACATCACCGATGCTGGCATCGTTAGCATTGTAGCTATATTCATCGCCCATTGGGGTTTTTCCTTTTTGTGGACGGTTCAGTGGGATGTTCAAGTATCCGGCCTCTTTTTGTGTGGAGAGGGTGAATCTCCCTTGCTTCTCGTTTGCCTCGATGCCATTCACTACCGGGCGTACCTCATATACGTGTGCCTGCCCTGCTGTTGCATCCGTGTCAACCCACATGGTCGGTTGTGTAGATCCGGTTGTACCTATTTGGGTTCCGTCCCGGTAAATGTTGAACTTCGTTTCTATTGGGTCGGTCGAGAGATACCTCCAACTGATGCATACAGTCTTCTCATCTTGTTTGAGGGCTACTACTCCGCGTCCCAGTTCTTCACGCTGCATCTGTGTGAAATCATAATGCGGTTGTGCTGTGCTCATTACACTGCATGTTAGCAGTGCAATGCATGTTTTGGTCATTCTTGCAATGTTCATTTGATAATTGTTTTGAAGTGTTTGAGTAATTAATGGTGCTGCAAATATACAAATTAAACTTATATCGACGATATATTTTATCGTGTTTGTGAGTTTTCTGACATAAAAAGCAAAAAAAATACAATAAGGTATCTTTTTTATTCTTAAAAACAAAGTTTTATTCTTATATTTGCGCCATAAAGATATGATTTGGAATGAAACAATAAGTTAAATAACCGCAAAACTATTCAAAACAATGAAGAAAAAAACACTGTTAATCGCATTGGCTTTAGTGGTGTCGGCTGCTTTTTCGGTAGTGACTGCTCAGACATTACCCGATCAAAAGGAGACATTGAAGACACTCATTAAGGTGAACAAGTATTTTATGAACAAGAATGCCGACCCCGGTATTCCTACTTTTGTGCGCAATAAGATGCGTCCCAGTCATTTGTGGACACGTGCCGTATATTATGAAGGATTGATGGCACTCTATGGCATCTATCCTTCAGAGGAGTATTACGATTATACCTATCGCTGGGGTGAGAGCCACGATTGGCTGATACGTAATGGTAGTACCAGTCGCGATGCTGATGACCAATGCTGTGGACAAACCTATATTGATATGTACCGCTTGACCGGCGACCGTCGTATGATTCGTAGCATCGATGCCTGTATGACGATGTTGGTCAATACACCTCAGGTGAATGATTGGTGGTGGATTGATGCCGTGCAGATGGCGATGCCCATCTTTGCCAAGTTGGGTGTAGAGAAAGGAAACGACCAACGCTACTTCGACAAGATGTGGGATATGTATTCATACACCCGCAACCAACATGGCGAGCATGGAATGTATAACCCCAAGGATGGTCTTTGGTGGCGCGACCACGATTTCGATCCTCCCTATAAAGAACCGAATGGCGAAGACTGTTATTGGGCACGCGGAAACGGATGGGTTTATGCAGCACTTGTACGTGTGTTGGATGAAATCCCGGCTGACGAGAAGCATCGTCAAGACTATATCAACGATTTTGTAGCTATGAGTAAGGCTATCAAGGCTTGCCAGCGCAAAGATGGATATTGGAATGTGAGTATGCATGACGAGAGCAACTATGGTGGTAAGGAGGTCAGCGGCACTTCACTCTTTGTCTATGGTATGGCTTGGGGTATCCGCAAGGGTATTCTTGATCGTAAAGAATACCTGCCTGTTTTGCTCAAGGCATGGAATGCAATGGTGAAAGAGGCTGTCCATCCCAATGGATTCCTCGGTTATGTGCAAGGAACCGGTAAGGAGCCGAAAGACGGTCAACCCGTTACTTACGAGAGTGTTCCTGACTTTGAGGATTATGGATTGGGATGCTTCCTGCTTGCAGGTGTTGAAGTCTATAAGCTGAAATAAAAGAGAGCAACCATTTTTTTGATAATAAGAAAGGCTGTGTCAGGTTTAATTGACACAGCCTTTTTTCTGCCTCAATTTGAAACAAGCGGTAGGGGAGGTGTAAATTCTAAGTAAGCCATTCATATAGGTCTGTTGGAGGATGAACGGCAGTATGAATGGTGCTTGAATGTTAATCATCCTTAAAAAGAAGGGAATTTAAGGTGTACTATTTGTCTATTACAGCGTAAACGTATACTTTTGCAGTGTAATAGATAACTAATACACATATTAATTGAATAAAACTATGATGATGGAAGTAAAAGAACTGACCTTCGGATACAACCGCAGGCAGAAAGTTTTTGAGAACTTTTCTCTTTCGCTGGGCGAAGGGAAAATTTGTGGATTGTTGGGGAAGAATGGGACCGGTAAGTCAACCTTGCTCTACTTGATGACCGGTCTCCTTCGTCCACAAAAGGGGGGTATATATTATAAAGGTATAGATGTAAGACACCGCCTTCCCCAAACATTGGGTGAAATGTTTATCGTTCCCGAAGAATTTGCATTGCCACGTGTCACTCTTCGGAAGTATGTCAGCCTCAATCGCTCTTTCTATCCACGTTTCAGCGATGAGTTGCTTCGCTCTTGCTTGCGCGATTTTGACATGAATGAAGATATCCATTTGGGCGAACTTTCTATGGGGCAGAAAAAGAAAGCGTACATGTGTTTTGCCCTCGCTACCAACACCCGGTTTTTAGTGATGGACGAGCCGAGCAACGGATTGGACATCCCCTCTAAGAGTCAGTTCCGGCGTGCAGTGGCTTCGGGTATGACTGAAGATAAAACGGTTGTCATCTCTACCCACCAGGTACGAGATATAGACAGCCTGCTCGACCATGTCATCATCATCGATGGTAGCCGCACGTTGCTCAACCGTTCGGTGAGTGATATCTGTCGTCGTCTCTGCTTTGCCGAACTCACAGCCGGTGAACTTACAGGGGACGAACTCTATACCCAACCTTCGGTGCAGGGGCAAAGCGTCGTCCTTCCTAACCGATTGGGCGAGGAGCATACAACGCTCAATCTCGAACTCCTCTTCAATGCTACATTGGCTCATCCTCAGCAGATGGCACAGGTCTTTACCGACTGATAGCTTGTACTGATAAAGAAAAAAAAGAATGATTACTGCTAAAATTGAAAAATGATGGATAATGCAATAATGAATAAGACATTCAGTGCCACCCGCTTGGGATGGTTACTCAAGAAAGATTGGACTGAAAATAAAAAGACCTATCTGACCTATGGCGGATTTTATGTGGGTATCTTGCTTTATAAGTTCCTTGGTAGTGCCTATACCGCTTCAGTCATCGGACACATTTCTACGATTGACTATATGGGTATGTATATGAGCGCACAGTCGTGGGGATTCTTGCTGCTGATGATGTTTGCAGTGACGGCCATTCAGGGGGTAAACACAAAAGAAGAGCGGGTGAACACCTTGATGCTTCCGGCAAGCAACTCCGAGAAATTTGCAGCCTGCCTTCTTCGCGTCACATTGGGTGCATTTTTGTTCTGTCTCTTCGGTTTGCTTTTGGCTGACATCACAGCATACCTTTTGGCAAATCTCTTCTTCGATATGCCTGCCGGCTATTCGATGTTGTTGCTTAGCGGAGCACCTGTCTCCCTCTCTGAGGATATAGGCATATCGGCAAACGGACTCTTTGTGGCGGGTACACCTTTCATCTATTATGCCTTCCTTGCCTGGTTCCAGTCGCTCTATATGGTCTGCCTGCTTGCCAACTATTGGCGGAAAAGTGCAGCCGTAAAGGTCCTTCTGGGCATTGTGGTTGGCTGCATTGTGCTATTCTCGGTTGGCTCGTTGCTGGTGCTCACTCTGTTGCATGAGTACTATATCGATGTCTATAATTGGATATTCGGACTTGCCGAGAAGTTACAACACCTCGATGTGGAAGAGTTGGAGGCTTACGGACGGATGGTGATGCATGGAGCAACCTGGCTGCTTTGCCTGTTGACACTGTTCCACTATTGGCTCTCTTATAAGTTTTTCACCCGTATAAAGATTATTGCCTGATGAAGTTTAAAGAGAGCTGCCCCATCTATCTGCAGATTGCAGACCGTATCTGCGACGAAATCTGTCAGGGACTTTATGTCGAAGAGGGACGTATCCCCTCTGTACGCGAATATGCCGTTACCGTTGAGGTCAATGTCAACACTGTGGTACGTAGCTACGATTACCTGCAGAGTCAGGAAATCATCTACAACAAGCGCGGGTTAGGCTATTTTGTCTCACACGGAGCTGTTGAGGCTATAAGACAGCAACGTAAAACCCACTTTATGCAGGTGGAGTTGCCGGAGATATTGAAACAGTTCCGCGAAATGGGACTCTCACCCGAAGGGGTGGCACGTCTCTATGGGGAGTATCTCAAGGATAACCCTTAATCATAATGTTTCTTGGGCCTATGTACAAGGTCTCGTCAGCCCGAGAATCCATCTTCCTGAACCGACTCACTCACGTGAATCGGTCGGTTCATATCGGATGAGTAGATTGCTCTACACTAAGTGAGTAGCCCGACTTACCCGAGTGAATAGCTTCACGGAGTTGCCTTCTTCAACTTATATACTACAGGAAGAGGACGCTTCCACCGGGGAGCGTCCTCTATCTGTAATCAGTTCCTTATTAAAACCTACTATGTGGCATCTATTTGATTACCACTTTCTTTCCACCTACAATGTAGATGCCGTGGGGTAACTCTTTAGTGAGTTCTTCACTTATACTGAGATGGAGGTGTAGAGAATCAGACCGATATTGTACGTTATTTCTCAATCAAGATGGTGCTGTTTCTCACCTGCATCTCTTTGTCTGACTTGCGGCAATCAGCAAGCCATTTATGGAAATCTTCAAACGAGAGTGTGCGGGGGATGAGTGTTCCTCCGCGCATATCTATCGCTTTAGTGAAAGGGTTGGGCGAATAGATGACATAAACTTGGTTGTATTCAGCCATTTGGGCGGTTGTCATCACATATTCGTCAACCAGTTGCCTCTCTGCTATAGGGGCATGTTTGATAGAGAATAACGTATACGGCTGGTTCGCTTTTACCGGGAATATGCCTTCGGTCTGCGAACGGTATGGCAACAGACAGTAGGCTGTTTGGGTGCCATCAACCAGATAGACTGCAAGGTAACCGTCTTTGGGGGACTGAAAATTGAGGAAGAAGTCATCTCCGTTTTTAAATCTGTCCGATTCGAACCTCTTTTCAGTTCCATTGCGTAAAATCTCTATCTTTAAGTCAACCTGATTGGTTGTGATTTCACGTATCCGTCCGTTTACAACACATTTTACCGCCAACATCCCTTGTTCGTAGCTGATGCTGTACGCAGGTTCGCCGATGGTCTCTATCCATTCACCTTTCACTTCACTTCCTCCCAAAGAGAAGAAGTCGGTGTTCGACTCTCCATCCCGATTGGTCATGAAGGTGGCATTGCTTTGCGACACCATTGTGCCGAATTCATCGGCAATGGCTTGTATTTTGGCACGCTCCAATGCAGTGCGCTTGGCTGCCTCCAAAGTTACATTCTCAGGTGCATAATAGATGTATTCGGCACGCACCTTTTCTGTCTGTTGGGCGTGGAGTACAACGGAAGATAAAAATAGGTATAAGGTGATATATAGGTGAAAGACTTTCATTTTTTTTACATATTTTTGTCTGTTAATAATATCTCTATTATAGGTTATAACTTCATATCTTCCCAAATTTCGGAAATGTTATCCGATGGTCTGACAGTTGGGGTTTGCAATTTGTTGTTGATAAGTACCGACTCGCTGGTTACACGTTTACGAATGTAATTTCCTAATTCTTTCATGGTGACATTGCCTTTAGTCTCTTGCAACTTCTTAAGCAGGAAGTAGGTGAACATGCCGTGCTCTTTTTCTTCATAGGGTAGGGCTGTTTCGGTGTCTGAGGCTGCACTGAATACCACCATTCGACCGGTCGGTGCTGTAGGACGTGGTTTGATGGCTACACCGCGTGCATCGGTGACCATGCCACCATTGCGTTTGGCTCCGCTAAAACACGCATCTAAGAATATTGCGACTGATTCAGCTTGTAGGTTACCTAACTCTTTGTAGAGGTCGTTCAGCGGATAACAGACCTTTGTCTGTTTGCCGTCAGAGTCAATAGGAAGCAGGTAGGCTTCCCGGCTGGTTTCATCGGGAACACCATGTCCGGCATAATAGAAGATGATCTTTATGTCGCCTCCACGTGCCTTGGAGAGTCGCTTGATTCTTTCCATGGCGTTGAGCATGATACCATAGGAGGCATCCCGGTAAAGCAGTATGTTTCGTGACGGCAATCCCAATGTCTTTTCGCAATATTGGGCAAATATTTCACCATCATTCAGGGCATAAGGTACTTTTGATACCATACTATAGTTCTCATTAGCAATAATTAGTGCATAAACACTTTCTTTCTTTTTCTTTATTTTTGGGATATTAATATCCACATCAGAGTGTGGTAATACAGCTTTTACTTCTTGGCGATTGATATTACCTTGTTGTATATTATTGTTTGAATTAGATGCATACAAATCGCCTTGTATGGGATCGAAGTTGATGTTTACTACCGTTTCTGTATAGTCTAACGCTTTATCACCGTCGTAACGGTAAGTATTGCCAGTAGGTGTAACGAAAGTCAAACTTAGTAACATTAACTTGTCATTGTTGATATAAAATAGTGGGTCTTTAAGCTGTATGCCACTCCAACTGTTTTCAAATATGCGGGCTTCGTTATTGGCGCGGGGAACGGAGAGTACCAAATTTCCGTATTTTGATTCGATTAAGAAGGTTTCATGATCAGCATCGTAGGTATGCAAATTGAGGTCATTCAGACGTATGAGTTTAGCATAGTTATCAATGTACTCTTCTTCCGCTTTTTTTAAAAGTTCTTTAACCTTGGCATCACGACTTTGCTCGTTTACTCGAATTTGATACTCGGCAACTGTTTCATAAGGATCTTTGACTTGCCATGTTTTAATTCGACTTTCTACATATTCCTTGGCATATTGTGAATAGCGTGGCACTTTGTGGGAATTAGATGTGTAGAATTCGTCATTATAGGGTTCTGATGGAGAGGATGGTGATGTTGTTTCCTTATCAGAGTAAGAAATAAGCGCTGGTATTGTATTGACGGTAATGATTTCTCCTCCTATGTCTGATAATTTGCTATTAACGGTCTCTAATTGTTTTTGGTCTCCAATGCAGCTATAAGCTATAGCTAATGCTTGCATATATTTTGTAGAATTGGGGATGTTGGCAATGATGGTTTCTAAAGTTGTGGCAGCGGCTGAGAAATATTCTTGGGATTGGCGTCTGTATCGATTGGCATCTTTTTTGTCAGTCTCGATACTCGCTTTGTTGTAATGTAATACACCTAAGTTATAATAGTTTAAAGCTATATGTTGATTGATGCTTAGACTGTTAGGATTCGCTTGTTTCATGCGGGTATAGATATGTAATGCCTTTTGAAATTGTAGTGTCTCTTCATAAAGCATACCTTGAATATTTTGTAAAGTATCGTCTTCGGGACGAAGTTCTATAGCTTTGGCTATAAACCGTTGTAAATTCGTGTAATCCTTTTGCTCTATGCAATGATTGATAGCACTAGAAAGTAGGTTGAAATCTGATGGATATTGTTCGCACGCTTCATCAAGAACGTTCATAGCCTGCTCGTAATCTTTTATGTTTATGCAAGCCTTTGCCATAAAAGTGTATACATCCTTGCGGTGTTCTTGTTCGTTAGTGCTTAAATATGCCTTGAAGTAGTTGATAGCCTTGCCATAATCCTGTATGTTGAATGTACCTGCGGCAGCAAAATAGGCTATTGTGGCAAAATGTTCTTTTCGTGCAAAAACATCATTTTTGAAAGCTTCCATCATAGGAATATCCATATAGGCTTGTGCAAACAATAATGCTTTTTGTTGCATTCCTTGGCTTGAATAATACGACGCGCCATTTTGAAGGAAAGGATGAATTTCGTATAGACCATGCTTGGCTCGCTCATAAATTTGTGTGTTAGGGGTATTCTCAAATAAGAGAGGTACATACTTTGTGTAGCAATCATAAAGAGCATCGTAGATATCAGATTTAGGTGCATTTTCTATACGTAATTTCTTGAATAGCAGATGACTGTTGATTGCATCTTCGAGGCTTTGTGCTGATAACTGGAAGTTCGTGGATACTCCAAATAAAAAGAATAGCAATAATGTATATTTTTTCATTCTGTATATCTTATATTTTTTGTTATAATGCATCGATAAATGTCAATTCTACATTGGTTCGACGGAATTTTCCTCCTTTACCTTGGTTTACTTCAATATAGTATTTATAGTCGGTGTTCATGATTGAGAAACCATTGATGTTTTTTGAAATATGGTTTTTAACACCCAATGCACGCAAAAATGCTAATTGTTCGTTTTGGGTCACTCCTTTTGTACTGGCTACGGTGAGGTTGCTCAGTTCGTTGTTTACATAAACAGGTTCGTTGGTGTAGTTCCCATAGCAACCATCGTAAGCAATGCGTCCATTGATGGGAAGTGCATCAGCCATACCCGTAATCTTTACTTGGAGCTTTTTGCCGCTTTCGACAAAAGGCGAAAATTCTTCTTCGAAAGCCTGTTTGATGATGGCAAGCATCGACATTGCTGCACCTGATTCTTCGGTTCTATATTTGCCAGGGGAAAAATCCTCTTGTGCTGAAAAACCTAATTTAACTTGATAGGAGAAATTGACCACATAATTCATAATCTTCTGTCCGTTAGCATCAGTGGATGAGATGACGTTTGATTTAATAGAAATATTTGTATGGTCTGAAATTGTATTGCTTTGTTTTGCGATTTGTACTACATTTTCTTTGATTTCTATCAATCGCAATTCTTTCATGTTGGATTCTTTGATTACTTCAATTGGTACAAACTTTTCATCAGACTTTAAATATTCCAATGATTGGCGTTTCTGGTTGTCAAAGATATAGGTCTTGCCGGTCACTTTGTTGTGGACATGAGCGTATATAAGCTCAAATTTATCTTCTTTGGTCAGACCATATTTAACGTTATAGAATTCTAAATCTTTAGGATTTGTAAAGTAATTTAATTCATCAGTTGGTACATCTAAATAAATGGTAGGCATGTTGTCGAATTTGATAGCTAACATGTTTGATTCGGGATTATAATCACCGAAAGAGATGTTTGCCATTTGTACCATATTGTCTGCCATGCGGGTCGCTATTTCTTGCTCGAATAAATGCATTTGTTGTATACGGGTCTCTTCGTTGACACGCAAGTTATATTCTTCCAATGTTTCGTTAGGCATTTGTTTCATCCAATCATTCATTCTGGCTTCCAATTCATCAGCCAACAACTTGGTATAGTAAGGGGGGAGTTCGCTCATTAACTTGTAGATGACACCGTTGGTAGTGTTATAGACTAATAAAATTTGTGTCTTTCTGTCTTTTACAAAACGAGTTTCAGAAGTACCGCCTGTATAGTTGTCTATATAAGTTCGGTCACTATCATCTAAAAGGTTGATTATGGCAATGCGTTTGTCACTACTAACAACAGAAATGTATTTGTTATCGGGGTGAAATTCACAGTACAAGGCTTCTCCCATGGCCTCGTAGTTTTGCAAAATGAAAAATTGACTGGTCTCATAAGTGGAGAGAATCCCGTCATCGGTTAAAACGGCAAACGTGTTACTGTCATCAGAAAATGCAATACAATTGATCTTAGCGTTTATTTCAAATTCTTTTCGAATTAAGTAATATCCATTGGGGCTAACTGTTATTAAATGGGCGGCAAAGGGAATAGACATTCTGTCTTTTATTGTATATGTCCGTGCGTCAAAAGTGAAAATGAATTTTTCAGTGCCAACTATAAGATTCTTGGCGTCAGGAGTATAACATATGCTTTGAGGTTTATATAAGTTATTGAATTCATGTAATTTCTTTTCGGTTTCCCAAAGATCGTGAATGCTAACTCTATTTGTTTGATCTTTGCGAGTCAATAAGGCAAAAGAACTTCCTGAAGGATTGATCTTCATAGAAATAACCTCTCCCGAGGTGGAGCTGATATAGTAGTTGCGGAGATTGAATGTTTTCTTTCCGTTATAATAATAAGTTGCTAATAAATAATTGTCTATGCCTTGTGGAGTTTCCTTTTGATTGTAGGTGTACTCAGTCTTAGACTCTTTTTCCGTTTGTGCGTAAGTTGTTGTACAACAGCTTCCTATTCCTATGATTAATGCGGTAAGGATCCCTTTTAATAGTGTTTTCATATATAGTTTCGTCTTTTGTTTCTCTCTCTCTTGGTTAGCAGAAAAGATAGTGAAAGCAATATATTCTAAAAGGAATCATATAAAAAACGCACGTACATCTTTTTTTGAGATTCTTTCGTATATTGAAAGCTTTGGCAATCCGGGTTATGGAATAAAAAAAGGAACAAGATGTACCTACGTTATACGCAGGCATCTGCCATCTTACTCTTTACCGTATAATCTTTGAAAGTTCCTAAGTTTCAACAACGATATAGAATAACAGCAAACGCTATATTTTCCACAATGTCAGTCGTCAACACCTGCCCCTGCAAGTATTTGACGGGGCAAATATATGCAAAAATGGTTAACTGTGCAAAAAATAGAGCAACTATTTATGAATTTCTGTTTTTTCGTCCTTCTGAAGAATGACGATTTTTCACTTGGGATTCTTCACCTTTGCCATTGTAGCAATTCTTGTTCAACTCTTGGCGTCACCTTTTTCTTGGTTGCTTTCCCTACCTTCACCTCCGCCATTTCCCTCCCTCACCTGAAAAGTTTTTCTCCCCGTCTGAAAAAACTTTTTCCCGGGTAGGGGAGGACGATTCTTCATTCTTTTCAGAAAGTTCCGCTCTCTTTCTTGGAAAATATCCTTCTTTTCTTGAAAAATCTCCAGGACTCACGCCGTTTTATCCTGGGACTCATGCGGTTCTGTCCTGCGACTGGCGGGGCTGGGTCCTGCCACCCGGCACCCTCAGTCCTGGGACTTTTCTTTGGCCGATAATCGAACGTGAAAGAAAGGAAAGTGAAAAGCGGACAATTTCCACTATCAATCCTCAACCACTAACTGTCATTCCTCCACTACTAACTATCAACCCTCAACCACTAACTGTCATTCCTTCACTCCCCTCCGTTCGTTTCATTTCACCCATATCTCAATGTGACACAAACTGTTACGGGTGAAGGGAGGACGTTTCATCCTCCTTTCAACCCCTTCTAAATAGTTGATAGTTCATTGTTGATAGTTCATCGTTGATAGTCGATAGTTGACAGTTGATAGTTGCATATATTAAATAATCCGCGGTCATCCGCTAAATCCGCGTCATCTGCGTGCCATTAAATTGGTTGAAGGGTTGAGGAGTTGATAGTTGCATATAATAAATAATCCGCGGTCATCCGCTAAATCTGCGTCA
>JAFUPU010000024.1 GCA_017472635.1 Bacteroidaceae bacterium | reverse complement strand
TCGCTCACACCCACCATAGTGATTTCCTTGTCATAGGTGGCACTGGTGTGGTCGGGAGCCTCGCCCGGATAGTTGATGGCCCAAGGGGCGGCACTGTGTTGATGTTCGTTTTCAATCTGAATACCAATGATAGGGCCTCCGTCCTTATAATACAATCCGTTCAGTTGGCGACCTATTTCACCATATAGGCGCTCGACATACTTCAGATAGTCGGCATCGTTGGAGCGCACATCAAGAGGTTTGGCAAAGAGCCAGTCGGGCAATCCTCCGTTGCGTATCTCGCCGTGGCAGAAGGGGCCTACACGCACAATGACGTTCATCCCGTGCTTCTTGCACAGTTCTACAAAATGGCGCAGGTCGAGGTTGCCATCCCAACGGAAGCGTCCCTCCTCCTCTTCATGCATATTCCAAAATACATAGACGGGGATAACCGTCAATCCACCGGCTTTCATCTTCAACACCGACTCTTCCCATTGTGCGCGAGGGAAGCGGCTATAATGGAACTCACCGGTGACGGGTATCATGGGGCGTCCGTTTTCGGTCACATAGTAACTGTTCACTTCCATACGTCGTCCGTCGGGGGCAGTGCCGCCCAATTTCAGGTGTCCGGTATGTATCTGTTTCGGAGTGGCCGGTTCGGTCAACTCATATGTCTGCTGGGCACTCAAACCCAATGTGCCTGCCAAAGCCAGCAGGAGGGAAATACTTTTTCTCATAATAATGCTTACTTATATATTTTCTTATCAGAGAGTGAGAGAATCTTCATCGTCCAATCTTATAATGTCTCCTTCGAGATGTATGGGAGTATCCCTATCCAATGTTCCTTCTCTATTCCACTTCATCTCCACATCATCTACTAGCAGGCGGGAGTCTGCTTTACCATCGACATGGAAAATAAGTGGAATCTTATTTCCTGCAACCTCTACTTCCAATGCCACTTCTTGCCACTTTCCGCAGGTATTAGGGATAGAAAGAGTTTCTCCTCCGATACATAGGGTCGCCTTTATTTCTCCTTCCGTTCGTACCATGGCACGCACCGTGTATATGCCTTTCTCCAAGGGGATGTTCGGGCGCGACTTCACCCACTGATATACATTTCTTATAAAGGGTATGGTGTCCGTGATGCAGAGAGCCTTTTCACCCGTCACCACTTTGCGGTCTTCCTGGGTATTGAAGTAGTTCAGTTGAGGAGAATGGGGGTCGAAGTTGGCAATCTTGTTACCTGTGATGACTTCGCTTGTCCATGCCATCAGTTGCAATTGCACTGGCTTGCGATTGCTGGGGATCGCATTTCGGTCGGCTTCGAACGAGGGATTGAGGATGTAGTTGTTGTCTGCTCCCACGCGCCATTCTCCCGTGGTGGCATTCAGCTCCCAATGGCTTACTGAGTTGAAGCGTGGGGTGTTCTCTTCGCCTTCAAAGGTGAGGGGCAACCATTGGTTGTAGCCGAGGCCGTTGCCGGCAAACTCTGCCCATCGGTCACCACAATAGAGCACGAGGTCTTGCTTGGTTCCCTTGATGGTGTAGAAGAATCCCGTCTGAGTGACATGGGCAAAATCCATTTCGCAACCGGGCATCACCTGCATGTCGTTCGTCGGAGTGTAAGGGCCATAGATGTTGTCGGCCACCAGATAGTAGGCAAACGAGCAATCCCATCCGTAGATGTTGCTGGCACACATGTAGTAGCGTCCTTTGTATTTGAAAAGGCAATTGCCTTCGCGGCTTTCGCCCTTGAATATCTGTACGCAATCGAGCAAATCCACCATGCCGTCCTTCACACCGATTTCGGAGACGTATATCTTGTTGCGTCCTCGTCCGTAAGAATAGATAAGGTATGACTTGCCCGTATCCTCGTCGGTGAACACCGTCTGGTCGCCCGTGTTGGGGGTGCCGATGCGGTCGGTCATGTCGATGTGTCGGTGTTGGGTGAATTGCCCCGTAGGCGAATCGCCCAAGCAGATGAGCACATTTTGTCCGTGTTGCACCAACAGGGCATACTTCTTTATCTCCGGCAAGTAGGCTACACCCATGCGTCCTACCCAAGTGGGCCATCCGTTCTTGTTCACTTCTTCGGGCGTGAGCACGTGTCCTTCTGAAGTCCAGTTCACAAAGTCGGTACTGCTATAGCACGTCACACCCATGAAGTGGTTGCGTTGGTGGGTCACACTCGGATCTTCGCGATACAACTCTGCTTCGCGGTAATGCACACCGTACCAATAGTACTTCTCTTCGCCCGTTTGTGGGTCGGGAAACTTGAAGATACCGCCACCTTGACTATAGATGGGTTGTCCGTCAACGGTATTCCAGAACTGGTTGTTCTTGATGGGCAAATATTCGCCTTTTGCATTTTCTACGCATGAAGTAAGGCAAATGGCAATTGTTAATGTCAGGATTGATGAGAGTTTTTTCATATTTATAATCAATGTTTGATAGTTGTTGCAAAGATATAGTAAATATCTGAGTTTTTATTTAATCTTCGGTTTTAGCTCATCGGGTGAATCTTTAGTGAAACTATCTACCGCTGGCGTGGGACGGTTGTAGATGGTCTCAATCTGCTCTATCGTTACCGTCTGTGTGGGGCGGAAATCGTCTGATTGCATGTAAGCGAGCAAGGCGTGCATCAGTTCGCGGGCCACAGGGCGATTGTTCAGACGGTTGCGCACATCAAGGCTGGTCATGATGAGGCGACCTTTGCTTACGCGAGCCTCGAACAGAGTGCTGAGACGACGACTGAGGAACCATGTGTCGATGGGTTGCACGATGCTATTGAATTGGCCGGATATGTGGCTGGTCATCATGCACTGTGCCCGATTGGCCAACTCCCACCATTGCAAATTGGTGTAATTGTCCGTCGGGAAATGGCGGAAGAGTGGGTGAGCACTGTCAATCCACGAACCGACGGTGTGTGGCGGGCGCATCTTGAACCATGATGTATTCCAGAAAGTGGGGACAAAGTGTTGCACGATGCCTGCACCATATTTCACCCGACCTGCCGCGGTGAGGAGCACCTTTCCTCCACGATTGAGAAGGTCGATAGCAGCTTGGTTGAGTGTGTCGGTTACCATCAAGTCTGCGTCTTCATAACCAGTCAGTTCACGTTGGGGATATACCCAAAGGTTCCAACTGTTCACGACTTCGTGGATGGGGTAATTACGCTCCAAAGTGCCTTCACCTTGGGTGCGACGCAAGCGATATTGGTCGCAATCTGTGAGTCGGACTTCCAGGGTGAGTTGTTGCGCTGCATTGCTTGTGCCCGCTAGCTTGTAACTGATGACTCCCAATGGAATCTGTCCGCCAATGGGAATCTCTTTCATTGTTTGTCGCTGGGTGTGGAGCACTTGTCCATCCTTATTCCTTATATTATATATAAAGGTGGCATTGGTGAGCGGTGTTTCACCAAAGTGGCTCAATTCAATGGTGGCTTGCAAGGTGTCCCAATCGGTATAGACAAAACGATCCATTTTTGCCAAAGGAGTGGTGGGTGCACAAAATTGTCGCCACTCGGGGGCGGTGATGTATCCCTTTTCTCCCCAAAGAGCATCAAGAATGCCCACTACAGCACTACCTTGTCCGCTATAGTCGTTGAGTGCAAGCAACTGATAGCCGGCGTAGTTGGGTGTGCGCAGAGTGCGCTCCAACTCGTGCTTGTAGCAAAGGGCTTGTAACTTGCCACTGGCCATCAGAAACTCTTGTCCTTGGTGTCCCATGTCATTTGCATCCAACAAATCGCGGAAAATCTCGAAGTTCTTAGCCTTATTCACCCCCTTGTATTTGCCAATCTCATTGAAGTTGGGATAGCAATTCCATTGACCGGTTTCGTGTGAGACAAAAGGTTGGCGCACCGTGTCAATCTTGTGGCTGAATGTGCTCCACGACTCGGGACGGCTTTTGCTCCATTCCAATCCGCGTGCACCGGCTTTTACGTGAAACTCATTAGCCGGTTGCCATGCCCATCCGCCACCTACTGATGCACCGGTATAGACATGGCGTGGGTCGGCTTTTTGCCAATAGTGTACGAAGTCGGTAACCCATTCTACCCAACGCCCGGCCGGCTCATTGCCACAAGCCAACATACAGAATGAGGCATGGTTTCCATACTCGCGATTAAGGGCTATGGTTTCGTCCATCAGATACTGGTCAATGGGTTGTCCCACACCGAGTTTTACTCCATGATTTGGCCAACTGGGTCCTTCGGGTTGTAGGTAGAAACCAACAAGGTCTGCAGCTTCGAATGCGGCACGAGGTGGACAGTAGGAGTGGAAACGCATGTGGTTCAAGCCGTATTGGCGACTGATGCGGAAAACACGCACCCATTCCTCCACCTCCATGGGGGCATAACCGGTCAGGGGGAAGACACAACACTCTACCGTACCACGCAACATTGTCTGACGCCCGTTGACGTAAAACCATTTGCCTTCGATGCGGAAGTCGCGCATACCGAAAGTGGTACTGCAATGATGAATTATGGATTTTGAGTTATGAGTTGCCAGTTCGGCATTCAGGCGATAGAGGGTGGGAGAGAACTCGTCCCACAGGTAAGGATTGTCGCCCATAGGAAGAAGAATTTCTACCTGATTTTCTCCCTCGTTGAGAAAAACTTTTTTTGAGGTAGGGAAAAAATGTTCGGCCTGTAGGGTATTGAAACTGGTAGCGTTTAATGCTATGTTTACTGTGCCCTTCTTGTCGGCTTGTATCTTCATTTTTACAAGTGCATTCTTCTCCGACACATTGGGATATACTTGCAGGTCGTCAATGTATGTCTTGGGCATGGCGATGAGAGCCATCTTGCCCACAATACCATTCCAATTGCCTTGTGTCTGATCGCTCAAGCTATGCGAATCGTCACCCACCTTTACCGTTTCGGGACGGTTATCTACGCAGATAATCAACGTGTTTTCTCCGCGTTTTACAAATTCTGTCACATCATAAACATGGGGTACGGAGAGTGAGTTTTGACTACCCACCTGTTTGCCGTTTACCCACAGGGTCGTCTGAATGTGAGGCCTTTCAAGGGACAGAACAATGCGTTGTCCCTTCCAATTGCGTGGCAAATTGACGGTGCGTTGATACCAAGCAAGTCCTACATAGTGTTTGTCTGGCGTGAGGAAGAAGGGAAACTTGATGTTGCCTGTCCTTCTATATACCTCCATTGTAGGATTGAAATAGAAAGAACTGTCATAGAGTGTCCCTGTCCATTGTGTCTTCAAGGTGGGGTCGTCACCTTTCAATCGCTCAGGCATAGAGCCGGGTAACAAAATGGTGTCATCGAAACTCTTTTTCCCATTGAACCATTGTTCTTCTTTGCCCACACCTTCACGGTCAATTTGGAAATTCCACAAGCCGGAGAGGTCGATGCTTTGTTGGGCTTGTCCGCTCAAAAAGAAGCAAAACAGACAAATGAGGGTAGATATCCGGTATGTCATGGTTACTGTTTTTTTGATAGTTTCTATATAGGATTAATGAAGCAAAGTTTTCAATGCCATGATACCTTGGTGGTTGATGTCCAGTTGCCCAACCTCATGGAGATAGCGCTTGCCCTTTTCAGTTTCTCCCAAACCAGTGTAGCCGAGAGCGAGCATGAAGAGGCAGTGGATGCGGTTCTTCTCGTTGAGGTCGCCATCCCATATCTGCAGGTCGGGGAGGGACACGGCAAAGTAATCCATCACCTGTGGCTCAAAGATATGTTGCTTACCGTAGTTCACCAACTTGTAGAAGCGTCCGTTGGCCTCATCGGTGCGACCAAGTTTTTGCAAGGCCAATCCCTGATAGAAAATCTTCTCGGGTTTGGCATCGTTGTAATACATGGCAGCGGCAGGCTCGGTAGGCCCATAGGTGGCCTGCTTCCAGCATTCATGTGCACGCTCCGTATCTCCCAACTTTTCGTAAGCACATCCGAGGAAATAGTAGAAATCATTCTCCTGTGCCCCGTGCAATTTGCCTTCGCCCAAATGATGGGGATAGGTGAGGCATTCTTCAAGGAGAGCGATGGCCTTTCCCAATGCTGAGTTTTGGATTCTGAGTTCTGAATGTGAGTCTTTCAGTAACTTTTTTGCCTTCTCCACTCGGGCATATTGGTATTGGGTGGGCACTTTACCTTCGCCTCCTTCCCACGGGTGGAAGATGTGTCCGTCGAGCAAGGAGATGGCTTCATCGTAACGTCCGAGTTGGTTGAGCAAGGTTATCTGTTCGAGCAACAGGTCATCGCGTTCGGCAATGAGGGTGGGGTGTTGCTCGAGGAAGGCCAAACGCTCGGCATGAGGTTTGCCCGTCACCTTATAAAGCTGGTCAAGCTCCATCAAGATGCGGCTATCCGCCGTGTCGAGCCGGAAAGCCCGCTCCATATATTCAAGTGCCTTGTCGCGATTCTTTTCCTTATTATAATAATACAGAGCCAAATTGCGCCATACGGTGGGGAAACTTGGGTCGCGTTCGGCTGAAAGGTCCCAATTCCTTTTGGCCAATTCATATTGTCGTTTGTCGTAATAGAGACACCCGAGGTAGTAAGGGGCACGGGCCGACTTTTCCAACGTGTTGCTGGCATTGGTCAATACCACCACATCTTCCAACCGGTTGGGGAAGCAATAGCGTGAATCAACCTGCTCGGCTTTCTCAAAGCAGGATTTCCCATCTTTGCCTTGTCCCATTTGGAAATGACCTATATAATAATAGGTAAGGGGAGAGGTTTGGGCCAATTCTTCCGCTACGGCAGGGATGGTGAGCACTCGCTCGGCCTCTTCGTATAAATTGGCTTGTGCATAGTCGAGGGCCAATTCGTGGTAGTTATGGACATTGCCGTGCATCAACGCGATGAGGCGTTGCAGAGGCTCTTCCTTACCAGTGATGAGATGCTCTTCAAACATGCAACCGTAGTTGAAGGGATCCATCTCATAAGATTCCTTTATCCATGCAAGGGCTTCCTCCTGCTTGTCAGATTTACGTAAGATGGTAGCCTTCAATGCGCGTGCCTTGTGGTTGTGGCTATTGTTGATAAGGCAACGGTTTACCTCATCGAGTGCGCTTTCATAATCGCCAAAACCTGTACTGAGGCATGCGGCTTCGAAATAAGCGGCATCTGCCCATCCTTTATTCCAAGTGGCTTTCCAAAAGAGTTCGTAGGCTTCGTGGAGGCGGCCTTGATATTTCAGACAAAGGGCCAGATTGTAGATTGGTTCGCCATCATAAGGGTTGGGATTACGCTTCTGTAATACCTTGACGGCGGTGCGCAAATATGATTCGGCTTTCTCAAAACGTCCACGGCGCAGATACCACAAACCTATCTGATTGTTGCAACGGTAATCCATCGGGTCGCGCCGGAGTGCCTCTTCATAATAGTCGAGTGCCGACCAGGTAGCATGGCGGTATTGTTCAAGATGAAGCCCGGTAAGATAGAGTTGGTCTATGGTCTTTATCTCTTCGGGCCGCAAAGCCGCTTCTGCCGCATCAGGGATGGGACGGATGTCATCGGATTCGGCTCGCCAGATGAGGCCTCCCCCGACCCCTCCAGAAGAGGGGCGAATAGTCAGGGTCAATTCATTTAGTGTAGAATTGCCTGTTATTATGGTTTCTTCGAGAATCGCTTTGGGTGAAAGAGCCTTTATCTTGTCATAATATACTTCTCCGTTGTCTCCTTTCAGTATAATACGAACTTTCTTT
>JAFUPU010000003.1 GCA_017472635.1 Bacteroidaceae bacterium | reverse complement strand
GGTATCTCCACAGAGCCACCAATCCTTCCTGAGCCACGTCGTCTGCATCCGACTCGTTGCCGAAGAAGTTGCGTCCCACGGACATCATCACTTTTCTCAGTCCTGGAGCAATTGTCTCAAACTCTGCTTGTGTCATTCTCTGTTTGGTTCTTTTTTGCGCGATTGCCGGCTGTTTGCCTCTTGTTTTTGATGCGCTTTCATTGATATAAGCGTAGCGAAGTGCAAAAAGTAAAGTGGGAAATGCAAACTTTTTTGCTATTTACCAAAAAAATCTTTTGTCAGAAGTAAAATAGAAAAACATTTATATCCAAATAGAAGCCCAAATAACAGAAAAATGCCGGGCTATAGTTTATCCCAAAGCTTGGGACAAGTAAACCAAGGTTTGGTCCAATTATCCCAAGGCTTGGTTTAAGTAAACCAAAGCTTGGGATAAGTTATTTTTCGGCACTTTTGTCTGTTTAAAGTGTGACTTATCATTTTGGGGGCTGTATGGGTGGAAATGTTCAACTGAAGAGAAATAAGAAGAACTTGCAAAGAAGCATCATCCCTTGCAAATCTCATCTGCCGGATGGGCTTTGGCTGTGCGCCACACGCGCCAACCGATGCAGAGGGCGACGAGCAGGGCCACACCAGCGAAGATGGCAGGGCAGAGCCACAGGGGAATATCCACCTGATGGATGTATCCCTCTAACCACGGCTTGACGCAGGCGTAGGCCACGGGGAAGGCCACCACGGCCGCAGCCAAGAGCACCACTAACTGTTCGGTGAAGAAGAGCCGTAGAATATCGCCCACCTTGGCACCGAACACTTTGCGAACGGCAATCTCCTTGCGCCGCTGTTCGCAACTGATGGTTATCAGCGAATAGACACCGAACAGGGCTATCAGGATGCAGACGGCCGTCATTACGTAGAACAAGCAGAGGAGCGTATCTTCGGAGTGAAGAAGGCGGTTGAAGCTTATGTCTATGTTGTCAATATGCCAATCGTCTCCTTGGATGCCCCAATCGCGGTTGTCGCCATTGAAACGGCTGCTGATGGAGTCACGTAGGGTTGGCCACGAACCGGGGCGGTAGCGGAAACTGGATTCTCTCTGTTCCTGTTGTTTTATCTCATCTTTGGGCTTGGGGATGTAGAGCATTGGTTCCTGTGGCACGATGAGCGACTTGGCACTAACGTTGCGCACCACGCCCACAATGCGGTATTCCAGATTGGGAATGATGGTGTCCACTGGATATGTCAAGCCCAAATGCTTTGCGGCTGATTCGTTTACTACGGCCACTTTTTTCTCATGGTCTTCTATCCAGCGGCCTTCCAATAGTTCCAGTCCCCAAAAGTCGGCCTCGTCGCGGAGTATCTTTTTGATGGTCAACTCCGTTTTTTTGCTTCCGTCCTTGTTATATATGATATGCCTGTAACCAGAATTCCGGATGTTTCCACATCCCACCTTCACTTCCTTTACATCGGGATGGCTGCGTAGGTAGTGGACCATTTCTTCCGCCAGTTCGGGTTGGCGCCAAGTGTAGAACGTTGCGCGGTTCTCGTATTTGAACCCGATGTCGGTGCTGGTGCGCAAATAGTGGAGTTGCAGAATGATGACCGACGTGAAAAATACCATCCCCATACCAACGACCAGTTGTACCCATTGGCTCAGGGGACGGAATAGATTGCGCTGCACGGTGACCATGCCCTTGTGCAACGTCTCGTTCAACGATTGCCGCTGCATCCACCAAGTGACACCCACCAACAGGGGCAAGGTACCCAAGGCTACGGCAAGCATGTAAATCCCTATCTCGGTAAAGAAAAAAGAGTCCTCTTCTCTAATGTGAGTAATTCTCTTGAATTCGGGCAACGTCAGTTCCATGAACAACAAACCTATGAAACAGGACGCCAGAAGTATCAAAAGAAATTCGGTGATAAGCAGCATCAACAATTGCCTGCGTGTGGAACCGCACACCAGGCGCAAGGCCAGTTCGCGTGCCCGCATACGAATGCGGATGACATACAGAGAAAGGTAATTGAACACAGCACATATCACAACAACCAATCCTAAAAGAGCGAAGATGCGGATGTGGTCAACCTTAACGGAATTGACGTAAAAATCTGGGAAAACAGAGCGGAAGGAACAGAGGGGAACCACTCGCGAGTCATAACCCAAGGAGAGTGGTTGCACCTTGTTGCCAAGTGCCGTGACGGTGTCGGCATTGGCCGTAGGATGCATGCGTAAGACAGTTTGGTATGTCCAAACGTAGTCTTCGCTGGTGCGGTCTGCAATCTCTGCACTCTTGAACGGTACTATGCAGGTAAAGCGGAAAAAGGAGTGCTTCCCCCAACTCTTCACTACAGCCGCTACAGTGTAGGTGCCATTTTCCCACATTTCGCCTGTATAGGATTCGGGGTCGTCAACTTGGACGGCCAGTTTCACCTCCTTGCCTATGCAGTCAGTAGTACCGAACAACTTTATCGCCAATTCGTCAGTCACTACAGCCATTGTCCCATCGGGATGCATCAACGGATAGCTTCCAACCACTAATTCCGGTTGGAATGTGGGCAAGAACATGGAATCGGCTATCATTGCATTATCATAAATACTTTCATTGATATTCAGGGGCATCTGCCGGAACACGGTGGCTTGCTCTACCTGCGGAATCTTTTCCATGGCTAAGGAGGCCGCGCCAAAATTCGTTACGGGATGCACCGTCGCCCACTTGTCTAGCGACGTTACCTGTATGTACAGGTTCTCCGCCTCAGGATGAAACGCGTCGTATGTTGTCTCGTACCTCCACCACAAGGAGGAGAGGGCAAAGCAGGTGAATCCTACGGCCAAGCCGACGAGGCTCAGCAGTGTCTGCAGTTTGTACTTCGTCAGTTGGCCGATGGCCATGGTCAAGTTGTGCAGCAGCATGTCTGTCTGTTCTATTTATAGGTTTGGGCAAATGATTGTTGGCCGCAAATGTATGCAGATATTTCTGCCCAACAAAGGAAAGAATATGAAAACAGCCTGATAATAACCTTCGTAAATAGTAGGTGACAGAAT
>JAFUPU010000002.1 GCA_017472635.1 Bacteroidaceae bacterium | reverse complement strand
GGTATCGGTGTGTCTGCAACTCTCTGCACCGGTGGTGAGAACATCTATATGCAAGACCTCACTTTGAAGAGTGTTGACTATGACCGTCTGCGTGACACTGGTGCTTCTATGGGACGTTGCGTAGCTTTGCAGGAGAATGCCAGCAAGGCTGT
This sequence comes from Bacteroidaceae bacterium, assembly GCA_017472635.1. GTDB lineage: Bacteria > Bacteroidota > Bacteroidia > Bacteroidales > Bacteroidaceae > Phocaeicola_A. The sequence continues at coordinate 82,620 of JAFUPU010000002.1, read as the reverse complement.
TTACAAGAACGTACGTCTGCTCTCTAACCAGGATACTTACTACACCCGTGCTACCAAGCGTACTTACTGGGAAGGTGGTATGATTACCGGTACTGTTGACTACCTCTGCGGTGGTGGTGACGTATTCTTCAACGGTGTGACACTCTACAACAACAAGCGTGGAAGCGGCGACTGCATCACAGCTCCTGCCACTTCAAGCGATTGGGGTTATGTGTTCAGCAACTGTACTATCGACGGTGCTGCCGAGCAAGATGGCAACTACTCATTGGGTCGTCCCTGGCAAGGTAGCCCACGTGCGGTTTACATCAACACTACTATGAAGGTTATTCCTTCAGCCGCCGGTTGGAGTGACATGGGTGCTGTTCCTGCTCTCTTCGCTGAGTACAACAGCCACACTGAGAGTGGTGCTCCTGTAGATTGCAGCAACCGTAAGACAAGCTTCGCTTCAGGCGGACAGAATGTGGCTGTTTCTTACAACCCCGTCCTGACTGCTGAAGAGGCTGCCAAGTTCACTGTAGAAAACGTATTGGCTGGTGATGACGGCTGGCAACCCCAGTTGCTCACTGAGCAGGCCAATACTCCGAACATTACTGTTGAAAACGGTGTTCTTTCTTGGAATGCTTCTGATTACGTATTCTGCTATGCTATCTGCAAGAATGGTCAAATCATCGAGTTCACCAACGAAAACAGTTGGACAATTCCTGCTGATGCTGCCGAGACTGACTACTATAGCGTACGCGCTGCCAACAACATGGGTGGTCTCTGTGTCGCTTCTGAAGGTTTGAACAAGAATGGTGTTACTGGCATTGCTGGTGTCGTTGCCGAAGGTGAAGTTGTCAACACTGAAATCATCAGCATATCAGGTGTTGTCGGCAACAGCTTGCAGAAAGGTATCAACATCGTTCGCAAAACTTACGAAAACGGTGTTGTAACCATCGAAAAAGTATTGGTTAAGTAATTAACCTTTAATATCCGATAAAGGGGAGGTTCGCCAAAACGGCGGACCTCCTTTTTATATTATAGATTTGCTTACATCAGATATTATATTTATCTTTGCCATTCAAAAACATTCATCTATGGAAATCAGACAATATATCAGCGAAAACGACTCGCGCTTTATGAACGAACTGTTCAGCCTCATCCGTATCCCCAGCATCAGTGCAAAACCCGAACACAAAGCAGACATGTTGGCTTGCGCCAACCGTTGGAAAGAGTTGCTCATCGAAGCAGGAGTACAACGTGCTGAAATTATGCCTTCTGAAGGGAATCCGCTTGTCTATGCCGAATACATCATATCCCCCGAACTACCAACTATACTCATTTATGCACATTACGATGTAATGCCTGCAGAGCCTTTGGAATTGTGGGAGAGCAATCCGTTCGAACCTGAAATTCGCGACGGACGCATCTATGCCCGGGGCGCTGATGATGACAAAGGACAAGGGTTCATCCAAGCAAAAGCATTTGAATACCTGATTCGTCACAACCTACTGAAACATAATGTAAAGTTTATCTTTGAAGGAGAAGAAGAAATCGGCTCACCCAGCCTCAATGCTTTCTTGAAAGAGCATCGCAAACTGCTGAAATCAGATATTATCCTTGTAAGCGATACCAGCATGTTGGGAGCAGACCTCCCTTCTCTTACCACCGGATTGCGCGGACTCGCTTATTGGGAGATAGAGGTGACCGGTCCCAATCGAGACCTTCATTCGGGACACTTCGGAGGGGCTGTTGCCAACCCGCTCAACGTGTTATGTTCAATGCTCTCACAAGTAATTGATAAAGACGGGCGCATCACCATTCCTCATTTCTACGATGATGTAGAGGAGGTACCTGCCGCCGAACGAGAGATGATTGCACATATTCCTTTCAACGAAACCAGCTACAAAGCAGCCATCGGTGTAGACGAGTTACAAGGTGAGAAAGGATATTCGACCCTCGAGCGAAACAGTTGCCGACCCTCATTCGACATCTGCGGTATGTGGGGCGGATACACAGGAGAAGGTTCAAAGACTGTACTCCCCAGCAAGGCATACGCCAAAGTTTCATGCCGCCTGGTAGCTCACCAAGACCATGCCAAGATTTCCCAACTCTTCATCAACTACATTCAGGATATAGCCCCCCGTTCGGTAAAAGTAAAAGTCACTCCCATGCATGGAGGACAAGGTTATGTTTGCCCTATAGACTTGCCTGCATATAAAGCGGCAGAAGCCGGTTTCACAAAAGCATTCGGAAAACAGCCGTTGGCTGTACGGCGTGGAGGCAGCATCCCTATCATAGCTGATTTTGAAGAAATTTTAGGTGTAAAGACTATCCTCATGGGATTTGGTCTAGAAAGCGATGCCATCCATTCCCCAAACGAAAACTTCCAACTAGACATTTTCAGAAAAGGCATTGAGGCAGTAGTGGAATTCCACCAAGCATTCGATACCCTATAACGGGCACACACACCTGTTCACCCACATGTATAAGATTCCATTCAAGCAATATACCTTTACCACATTCCATCTTCCGCTCATCAGCAACTTCGTGTTGTTGATGGCGGTCTTTATGGTTTGTCGCCTGCTGTTTATGCTTGAGAATTGGGAGACTTTCACCGGAGTCACCCCCGCAGAACTAAAAAATCTGCTCCGTGCCGGACTCCTTTTCGACTGCTCTGCCATCTGCTATGTGAACATGTTATATTTGTTTCTACAATGCTGTCCTTTTCACTACAAAGAGACCGACTCTTTCCAGATGTTAATGAAATGGATTTTTATCCTCTTCAATGGAATTGCTGTCACATTCAGTTTATTAGATACAGCAACATTTGGATATATCGGCAAACATATCACTGCCGACATCTTCACCATTTTTCCTTATAGAATTACAACTGACGAATGGATTTGGGGGATACTCAAGCATTGCTATTTGTTGCCAATAGGTGCATTGTTAATGTGGTTTATCTACCGTTTTTACAGAAAGCCGCTTCCCCTTCCTATTGAACATCTCCAACGGTATTATATCATTGGCAGTATACAGTGTGTCATCCTATGCTTTTTCATCGTTTGTGGCATACGTGGCAGTATATCACCCTCCACACACCCCCTCAATCAAATAACCGCCTTTGATTACGCCTCCAAGCCTTTACATGCCTCTTTGGCACTGAACGCCCCTTTCACTATCTGCCGCACTTTAGGAAAAAGACCTTATCGGATTCCCAAACAAGCCGAGAGAGAGCATGTGACTTATTCACCCATACACAAAGGTTATCAAGGAAGGACAGACAACCGCACAAACATTATCATCATTTTATTAGAAGACATCCAGCATTCCCATCTACATGCCGAATCGACTCCCACTCTACACCGTCTGACTAAAGAGGGCATGACTTTCAGACAATGCTATGCAAACGGAATGAAAGGTACCGACACGCAGGCTGCCGTGCTATGCGGACTACCAATGTTTATAGAATCTGTCACAACATCACATGCTGCAATGAACAACATGAGCAGTCTTGCACATGAGTTGCAAAGTAAAAGTTATCTCCCCTACCTTCTCTACCATACCCCGACAAAGAGCGATGGATTTCTCAAGCGTTGCGGATTCAATCAATCTCATTCTTGGGATAAAATGGAGAATATGCAAGAACCTTTCGTTGCCCTTTCTACGATTAAAGAGACAAACGCCAAGGCAACAGATGCCCAATTGCAACTATTCCTAAAATACGCAGCCCAACAACGTTGGTATAGTCACACACTATTTGTTGTTGTCGGTGATCCTGATGAAGAAGAGAAAGAGATTCAGTCTTTACCTCTTTGGGAACGCTTACAAATTCCCTTGATTTTATTCCACCCTTCAGACAAAAAGATTCGTGGCATACAAGAGATCGTAGCACAACAAACGGATGTACTGCCCACAGTCTTAGGCTACCTGCATTACGACAAACCGCACTTCGCTTTCGGCAACAATCTTCTGGCTATACATCCTAAAACAAGTTTTGCAGCAAATTATTCTAATGGGATTTTCCAATACATACAAGGTCATTTCGTCTTACAGACAGACGGCAAGGTCCCCTTGGCTCTATATGACTTGAACGAAAGCAAACATCCCAAGACAAATCAACTGCACCAACGTTTCCCATTATTACAACGCGAAATGGAAGAACGCTTATACGCTCTGCTACAAGAATATATGACTCGTATAAACGAGAACAGACTGACCATTCACGACTGACAATCTCTCAACAAACGACTTTATATACTCCTCCAGCCAAGGCACGCACCAACCCTTTCATCTCCAATTCAAAGAGCAAGGCACACACCCTATTGACAGGAATGCCAGACTCTACAACCAATTGGTTCACCTGAATCCCTTCAGCCAAATATTTCTTCATTACTTCCATCAGATGTTCCTCTTCAGCCGACAGGTCTACAAATAATTGACGTTGCACAGCCTGCGGAGTCGGCATGTCTGCACTATTCCATCCCATAGCTTCAACAAAATCTTCAGCAGTCTGTATCAGTGCCGCCTTATTTTCACGAATCAGCATATTACACCCCTGCGACATCAAGTCACCTACTCTCCCAGGAAAAGCGAAACAATCGCGATTATATCCGACTGCCAATCCAGCCGTTATCAAAGCTCCCCCTTTTGAAGCACTCTCCACCACAATGGTCGCATCACACATACCTGCTACGATACGGTTTCTCTTCACAAAATTCTGTCTGTCAGGTGTGGTCCCACTCATATACTCCGTCAACAATCCGCCATTGTTTAACATCTCTATAGCCGTTTTTCGATGAACAGCCGGATAGATACGGTCAAGCCCATGAGCCAACACCCCAATTGTAGCCAGCCCATTCTCTAATGCGGCTCTATGTGCCGCAATATCAATTCCATAAGCCAAGCCGCTAATAACCAGAACATTTGGTACAAGTTGTCGGATATCTTCCATAAACCGCACACACAGCTGTCGTCCATAGTCGGTCGCATTACGTGTTCCCACCAGATTTATTACACGCAACGCATTAAGGTCTGCTTTTCCTTTGAAAAAGAGAGCCAACGGAGCATCCCCACACTCCCGCAAACGTGAAGGATATCGTCCATCGCCTATAGTAATGACCTCTATCCCATTTTTTTCTGCAAATTCCAACTCACGTTTGGCGCGTTCAAAAGCCTCCGGACACTCCAACGAAGCTATCAATCTACGCCCTGTCGGTTGAGACATCCTAAGGACCTCTTCTCTCCGTTCAAAAAGTTCTTTGGCACTGCCGTATACATCAAATAATGTACGCGCATTTGCCAATCCCACTCCCGGTATCTGCTCCAATGCCAGGCAATGTACTATCTCTTCCCTGCTACTCATGGAATGTCATTTTTTGAGTAAGTTCTTCACATTCTCCCAGTCTGCCATTAATAAGACAAACTGTGTCTATCACCCCTTTTGCCACACATTTCATGTCTGGCAAGCGGTACAAATCCTGATAAAATACATACTTTATCCCCTCGTGTTTCAGATAGAGTTTCGAAACAAACTCGTCTCCACTCTGCAACGGAGTCTTGAACGAAATGGTCAACCTTGCCACCACTGCATCAATCCCCTGTTGATGCAGCTTTGCAAAACTTATGCCTACCGAATGCAGGTACTCGTGTCTTGTATGTTCCATATAATGCTGGTAATTGGCATTATTCACAATCCCTTGCAAGTCGCATTCATAATCGCGCACCTTCATTTTCAATTCAAAGATATATTTATCCATATTTCATCTATTTATTATACTCTTTCGTTTCAAATATTCATATCCGAAGCGGCATCTCAAGCACTCTTTCTTATCACAATACAGACGTTTCAACTGAATCAGAGCTTGTGAATCAGCTGCATTTTTCACTTCCAGTCCACATGCCTTCCACATACGTATAATATGGTTGTCTTCTGGTGGCAACGATTCGACCAATGCAATTGCCCTATCCGTCCATGCTTCATTGCTCTTGTATCTTCCGTAGGCATACAAAAAAGGAGCAAGCGTATTGATTACCAGCAAGCGCTTTGAAGGAGTTCCCATCCGTTTTGTTTTCTTACCGGTTCCGGTTCCAAACCTGTAATGTTCTTCCCAATAGGCTGATGTTGCAACCTCAAACAACTCTTCAGCCTCTCCCATGGAGGTCACATCCAACAAACGCCCCAACAGTCCCTGCCCTCTATGATACAAATATGCCAACTGCGCCAAACGGATGTATGGAAAGTTACTCGGACGCATACGCAAACAACGCCAAGCCACAGGATCCATCCTTTCCAAGTCAAATTTAGTTGCCAAAAAGCGGAATTCGCGTTGCAATTGGCTGTAATATCCATCATCAGGCAATTCTTCTTCCAACAGACCAGCCACTCCAAAAAAGAGAGCCTCCACCTGCATCAGGCTGTCGCGGTGTTTATCTACTGCACGCAAGGGTACAAGAGACGCCCACCGCTGAAACGCCTCTCCATTGACTCCAAATCCGAAGTTACGTGCCAAGGTAATAAAGAATGCCTGCTCCCAATCTTGCTCTACATGTTCAGCCAATTCCCTGATGCGCTCCCCTTTTTGCGTCAGACGCTCAATCCACAGTGCCGACAAAAAACTATGCGTTGTCAACTTGGGCAAAGTCTGTATCACATCATAGCAGGGCGGATAGCACTCTCTTTCCATCAGCTGTTTATAATTCAACTTTACACTTTCCGGCACAGGCAACACCAGCAACGGGATTCGTCCTCCGTCGGTGCGACATATAGGCATTCCATCATCCTGTTCCGCCACATGCAGCACCACCGTGTCATATGCCCGATTCTGATGATGCTTGTGAGCAAACCAATCGGATGTCCGCTGGTGTATCTCTACATTCCCCACCCACAAGACGCCTCCTATCTTCAACTTGGCATTGAAGAAATCCGGTCCTGCGTCTGTATTCCGCAAACCAACATCTATCACCTCTACAAGCTCTCCATCCGTTGTAAACAACTCCTTGAGCGGAAACAGCCGGTGACGCCATGTATAATGCAAAAGGAACTCCATTTTTTTGCTTTTTTACGTAAATGTATGATACCAAATCATATAAAAAATCCTACAAATGTAGTAATATCCACGATAAATTCCTATATTTGCTGCGAAAATTAAAACATTCACAATGAAAATAGCACTAATAGGGTATGGAAAGATGGGCAAAATGATTGAAGAAATTGCCCTGAGCAGAGGTCATGAAATCGTCAGCATCATCGACATAGACAATCAAGAAGAGTTTGCATCCGCTGCATTCAAAAGTGCAGACGTAGCCATTGAATTCACAGCTCCTCATGTAGCTTATCAAAACTATATGAAGGCTTTTGCTGCCGGTGTCAAAGTGGTATCAGGAAGCACCGGATGGCTTGACGAGCACCTTGATGAAGTAAAAGAATTGTGTACACACGGAGGGAAAACTCTTTTCTGGGGAAGCAACTTCAGCCTGGGAGTCGCCATCTTCTCTGCCGTAAACAAATACCTGGCACGCATCATGAACCAGTTTCCCGAATATAATGTAGAGATGGAAGAGACACATCACATACACAAACTGGATGCCCCAAGCGGAACAGCCATCACGTTGGCTGAAGGTCTCATCGAAAATCTGGCAGGTAAGAACAAATGGGTGATGGGTACATTGCAAGCTGCAGACGGAACCATCACGGGAAGCCGCCAATGCCAAGCCAACGAAATCGCCATCTCTTCTGTTCGTCGCGATGAAGTTCCCGGTATACACACCATAACATACGATTCAGCAGCCGACTCCATCACCATCACACACGATGCACACAACCGCAGGGGATTTGCTTTAGGAGCCGTATTGGCAGCTGAATACACCGCCAACCACGAAGGATTCCTCACCATGGACGACCTTTTTAAGTTTTAAGTTATGGAGCAGACAGAGAAAAAACAGCACATACACCGCCAATGGGCTAAATTTATCGTCGTAACAATCCTCTATTTGCTGTTCCTTTACTGGGTTGGCAGTTGGTGGGGACTACTGGTCGTACCTTTTATATATGACGTATACATCAGTAAAAAGATTCCTTGGACCTGGTGGAAGAAATCGCAAAACAAAAACTTCGTATGGATTATGGGTTGGGTAGATGCCATCGTCTTCGCCCTCATAGCCGTCTACTTCGTCAATCTGTATCTGTTCCAGAACTATGTCATCCCCTCATCTTCGTTAGAAAAGTCACTTCTTGTAGGCGACTATCTGGCGGTGAGCAAGCTCAGCTACGGACCTCGCATTCCACAAACCCCGCTCACCATGCCGCTTACCCAACACACCTTACCATTTTTCAACTGCAAAAGCTACTTTGAGTGGCCTCATTGGGACTATCGTCGGGTAAAGGGGCTGGGCGAAGTACAACTCAATGACATTGTTGTGTTCAACTATCCGGCAGGCGATACCGTAGCGCTGAATGCGCAAAACGCCGACTACTATGGAATGGCGTATGCCTATGGTGCCCAACTGTTCAATACTCCGGCAGACATGGACTCACTTACGCCCATGCAGCAACGTGCTGTGTACGAGCGCCAATACCAAGCCGGCACACGCTTCATCAAACAAAATGCGCATGAGTTTGGAGAAGTAATCGCCCGTCCGACAGACCGCCGCGAGAACTATGTAAAGCGTTGTGTAGGACTGCCCGGACAAACTTTGGAAATCAAAGACCGCATCATCTACCTTGACGGAGTGGCAAACAAAGAACCCGACAACGTGCAATACACCTACTTGGTAAAGACTAAGGCACCGCTTACCAAAGCGATTTGCCAAGAGCTGGGCATCAGCAACGAAGACCTCAGTAACCACCACCCCAGCGGGACACTCTATGCCATGCCACTGACCCAAAAGGCATGTGACGGATTGAAGGCACACACCGAGATTGTAGAAGAGGTGACACTCTACCCCGAAGAACCGGGAAGCGGACTTTACCCCTTAAATATGCGCAAAGATTGGACACGCGACAACTACGGTCCCATCTGGATTCCCAAGAAGGGTGAAAGCATCAAACTGACGATAGAGATTCTTCCCATCTATGAACGACTGATAGCTATCTACGAAGGCAACAAGTTGGAGGTGACCTCCGACGGACACATCCTCATCAACGGGGAACAGGCTGACACCTACACCTTCAAGATGGACTACTACTGGATGATGGGAGACAACCGCCACAACTCAGCCGACTCGCGCTATTGGGGCTTTGTACCCGAAGACCACATCGTAGGAAAGCCCATCCTGATTTGGCTTTCATTAGATAAAGACCGCAGTCTGTTCGATGGAAAAATCCGATGGAAGAGGCTATTCAACTGGGTCGACAACATCAAGTAAAGATACAAGAAAGTGAAGCGTACATTGTCTACATTGGGAATCGCAATCTGCTTGGTACTGCTCATACGGAGCTGTGCCTTCACCTCGTGTACCATACCTTTTTCCGGCATGGAGAACACTCTTTTTCAGGGCGATAGAGTAATCGTAAACAGGTGGAGTTACGGACTGAGGCTGCCTTTCCCCTCACTCATCGGTTACCACAGATGGAATGCATCCATCCCCCGGCAAGGCGACATTGTAGTGTTCAACAATCCGGCACCCCAGACAGAAGATACACCCATCGAGCAACGCGAACTTTATATCAGCCGTTGCATCGGAGCACCGGGAGACACGCTGATGCTTAACGAGCAGTTGGTCAACATTGGAGAGGAACGCATCATCTGCCCCGATGACAAGACCTTGTATGCCTACCCGGGTGAACGGGAAGAGGAGTTGGCAGATGCCATGCAAAAAGCCGGAGTCTTCGGCAACGAACTTATGGGCTACGACAAAGGAGACTATATACGCAGTTTCAGCCACTACGAACTCTATCTGATAAAGCAAGTGCTGGAAAGAGAGATTCCTTTCACCTCTTTGCAAAGTCACGCAGCAAGCAAAGCCAACCCCTTTGTAATCCCGGCACGCGGACAAAAGGTAAACGTCTACCCATGGAATGCCAAACTGCTGTGCAACACCATCAACAGCCACGAGGGGAAAAAGGCACTGCTGAGAGGTACGACCCTGATTGTAGATGGCAAGAAGACAAATGCCTACACTTTCACTCAAGACTACTGTTGGGTTGCTTCAGGACACTCTGTCAATGTGTGCGACTCACGCCTGTTCGGACTTGTCCCCGAAAGTCATTTGATCGGACGCGCTGACATGGTATGGTTTTCAAAAGACCCGACCGCTTCTTGGAACGAAGGATTCCGTTGGAGCCGTTTCTTTCATCACGTTACCCCCTGAACCGCCATGCAAGAGCACCCGAACGTACTACTCTCAACCGCTTACCTGGCTCCCATCTCATACTATTGCCAGCTTTATGCCGCTCCATTTACATGCATGGAACAGCATGACCATTACCTCAAGCAGACTTACCGCAACCGCTGCCTGATTGCCACCTCGGGGGGAGTTATGCCCCTGACAATACCGACAGAGAGCAACAACGGCAACAAGTGTCTGGTACGCGATGTCCGCATCTCCGACCATGGTAACTGGCGGCATACCCACTGGAATGCCTTGGAGTCGGCTTATCGGCAGACCCCTTTCTTTGAATATTATGCAGATGACTTCCGCCCTTTCTTCCAGAAGAGATACGATTTCCTCCTCGACTTCAACGAGGAGCTGCGCCAGATGGTCTGTTCTCTCATCGGCTTTACCCCAAGGGTAGAACTGACCACTGAGTACATTCACCCTTCTCCCGAGGGGTTTATCGACCTGCGCGAAGCCATCCACCCCAAGCGGAATTCCCTTCCATCAGCACTTTTCCATATCACACCCTATTATCAGGTATTCGCTGACCGACACGGATTCTTGCCCGACCTCAGCATCGTAGATTTGCTGTTCAACATGGGTCCCGAAAGCCTGTTGGTATTAAGAGATTCGTCGACAATGGTTTGAGAAGAGGACTCCAATTTCTTCCCTCCCCCCTCCAACAACTCTTCATATAGCATTCAGAAGCTGCCTGAATGGTTATCTCCCCCTAATTATGTACAGGCAAAAAAACTTATATCCGCGCTTCGAAAAAGTGGTATAAGAAGTTCTTACCATCACCCAAATAAGGGTCGTTTCAGAAGGGAAAAGAGTGGGATTCATCAGACTTGATGCCCCTAAAAACAGATTTTGTCCTACAGAAAGGACCAACAGGTCCTGGAGAAAATCGTCCCGATTGCAGGACCCGTCAAGCTGAGTCCTGCAACTGAACACCGCAAGTCCTGGGACCGAACGGGGAAAAGCCTCCTGCCCGCCATTTTTCAGCAAAAACCGAAAGAAAATCATCGTCTAAAAGAAGATGGGGATAAAAGCATAAAAAAATGTGTCAAAAAGCAATTTTCTTGACACATACTGTTATTCCCTTTTTCAAAACGGGCACTTTTCAGCCCTTCTGGCAGACTTTTTTGCACCGGTTAGGGTCATAACTACCCCAAAAACGGGATATGAGGGTTTTCACCAAGCCACAAACACAGTAAACAGAGACAACAAACCAAGAAAGAATACGGTAAAATTATCCGAAGCAAACCCCCATTTGTTTGCCTTGAAGTATCAGTTCGTGATCAACAGGTACCAACCGGGTCACTCCTGCCACCTCTGCCAAAGAGACAGAAGTGACGTTATCGCCACGCATTGCCACCATCTTTCCAAATTCACCCTGCGCTATCAGTTCTACAGCGTGAGCCCCCATACGGGTAGCCAAGATGCGGTCGTAAGGACAGGGCGTCCCCCCTCGTTGCGTATAACCCAAGATGGTTTCTCGCGTTTCAACTCCTGTCAGACGGGCAAGTTCGGCAGCTACATATTCACCGGCACGTCTCCCGATAGGAGTATGCACCCCTTCAGCCACTACCACAATGGCGTAATTCTTTCCGCGTTGCATACGCTGCTCTATCGAGCGGGTAACCTGTTCTAAAGAATAGGCACGCTCGGGTATCAGGATGACATCTCCTCCGCCCGCCATGCCACTATAAAGGGCAATCCACCCGGCTTTGTGCCCCATCACTTCAATGACCATCACCCGCTTATGGGCACTGGCAGTAGAATGCAGGCGGTCTATTGCCTCAGTGGCAATGCTCACCGCCGTCTGAAAACCGAAACACACTTCGGTACCAGCCACATCGTTGTCGATGGTTTTAGGTATCCCCACCACAGGTATGCCATCTGCAGCCATACGGTAAGCCGTCTTCTGCGTACCGTTTCCTCCGATGCAGACCACCGCATCCAACCCCAACTTGAGGATGTTGGCTTTCAACAAAGCCGGTTTGTCAACCCCGGGCACCTGGTGTTTCTTCCCATAAGGTTTTTCACGCGACGTGCCAAGGATGGTGCCTCCCATCGTGAGCAACCCGGTAAGGGAACGGTCGTCCATCACCTCATAGTCGAGCTCCAGCAATCCCTTGAAGCCGCCATGAATACCCAACACCTCCATGCCATAATGGTGAATGGCAGTCTTGCATACGCCCCGAATGGTGGCATTTATACCCGGACAATCGCCTCCAGAAGTCAAAATTCCTATCCGCATTCTCTTTTTTAGTCTAATGAATATTAAAATCAGTGCGTAAAGATAGGTATTTTAAGAACTTTCACGTAATTTTGCACCGATTTTTTTCTGTTTTTTTTCGTAAAGAACCTAAATAATGAGTAAAACCAAGCTGATAAGCAAGCTTTTCATACCCCGCCAGCGTTTTTTATCAAGATATGAAACCCAAGCGGAGGCGCTGCAATGGGAGCAGCTGAAAAAACTGATAAAAGATGCACGTAATACCCTATGGGGGCAGGAACATGGATATGACACCATACACACTTATGAAGATTTTGCCCGCCAAGTGCCTATACAGACTTACGAAGATATAAAGCCCTATGTAGAGAAGATGCGCCAAGGCGTTGCCAACGTACTGTGGCCGGGACAAGTGAAGTGGTTTGCCAAATCGTCGGGTACGACCAACGACAAGAGCAAGTTCATCCCCGTAACCCGCGACGGACTGCACAGCATGCACTATGCCGGTCCGACAGATTGTGTGGCTTACTACCTGCAAAGCCGTCCCGACTCACGCTTTTTCGACGGGAAGGGACTGATATTGGGCGGAAGCCATGCCCCAAACTACAATCTCAAACACAGCCTGGTGGGAGACCTTTCTGCCATTCTGATAGAAAACATCAGTCCCATGGTGAACCTGCTGAGAGTGCCATCGAAGAAAGTGGCACTGATAAGCGACTTTGAGGAAAAGATGGAGCGCATAGCCCGCGAAACGATAGGCAAAAACATCACCAACATCTCGGGCGTACCCTCGTGGATGATGGCAGTGTTGAAACATGTGCTTGACATCACCGGAAAACAGCACATAGCCGAGGTATGGCCCGAGCTGGAGATATTCTTCCACGGCGGTGTGAGCTTCGCTCCTTACAAGGAGGCATACAACGAACTGATACCCTCAGACAGGATGCAGTATCGCGAAACGTACAATGCCAGCGAAGGATTTTTTGGTATACAAAACGACCCCACAGATGCAGCCATGATGCTGATGCTCGACTACGGAACATTCTATGAATTCATCCCTATGGAAGAGATGGAAAAGCCCAACCCGACAGCCGTACCACTGAGCGGAGTCGAAATCGGACGGAACTATGCCATGGTCATCAGCAACCGGTGCGGACTCTGGCGTTACTTGATTGGAGACACCGTGAGATTTACCAGCAAAAATCCCTATAAATTTATCATTTCAGGACGAACAAAACACTTCATCAACGCATTTGGAGAAGAGTTGGTGGTAGAAAATGCCGAACGCGGACTGACCGCTGCCTGCGAGGCTACGGGAGCAAGAGTCAATGAGTATTCGGCTGCGCCCGTATTCATGGATGCCAATGCCAAATGCAGGCACCAATGGCTGATAGAGTTCTCGGTGATGCCCGATGAAATGGACAAGTTTGCACAAGTGCTCGACGAAACCTTGCAAAAGGTGAACTCTGACTACGAGGCAAAACGATACAAAGACATCACCCTGCAACCCTTAGAGGTAGTGGTGGCACGCGAAGGACTGTTTCACGACTGGCTGAAAGACAAAGGAAAGTTGGGCGGACAGCACAAGGTGCCCCGCTTGAGTAACACACGTGAATACATTGAGGAAATGCTGAAATTCAATTGACAGTACGCAATGTACAGTTCACATTGACCACTGAAGGTAAAACGATGGACAACAACAAGGAATATAAGACAGACAAGTGCCCTACCTCCTCGGAAAACCCAAAAAGACAGAGGTGGAGTTGCCGGGGATGGAGCTGCTGGCTCTTCATCATCCCTTTCATCATCCTGTCATGTGCCCGCATGGGAACTCCTGACGGAGGACCATATGACGAAACTCCCCCGGTGATGGTGAGCAGCAACCCCATAGCCGGGGCTTTGGGCAGCAAAGAGAAACGTATTGAGTTGGTGTTTGACGAGTTCATAAAATTGGAAAAGGCATCCGAAAAGGTTGTCATCTCACCCCCTCAGACCGAAATGCCGGAAATAAAGACTAACGGGAAAAAGGTGATAGTGGAACTGATGGACAGCCTGCGTCCGAACACCACTTACTCCATCGACTTCGGAGATGCCATCGTCGACAACAACGAAGGCAACCCTATGGGACAATTTGCCTTTACATTCTCGACAGGAGAGAACATCGACTCGCTTGCTATCAGCGGCACTGTATTGGCAGCCGAAAATCTCGAACCGGTAAAAGGCATGCAAGTGGGCATCTATGCCGACCTTGCCGACTCGGCATTTACGAGCAAACCATTCGAGCGTGTCTCACGCACCGACAGTCGGGGAAAATTCTCGATTAAGGGCATCGCACCGGGCACTTATCGGATTTATGGACTGGCAGACAGCAACCAAGACTACAAGTTTGACCAGAAAAACGAGATGATAGCCTTCACCGACACACTCATCGTCCCCACCTGCGAACCGGCACTCAGACCTGACACGACCTGGATAGACTCGCTGACCATCGATACCATCCGACAAGTGCCTTATACCCGATTTCTGCCCGACGACATCGTGTTGCTGGCATTCAAAGAGAAGCCCACACAACAATATCTGGTAAAAAACGAACGGCACACCCCCGAGAAGTTTTCTATCTACTTTGCTGCATCCTACGACTCGGTGCATCCGAAACTGACGGGGCTGAACTTTGATGCCGACAAAGCATTGATACCCGAGGTGTCAGCCGACTACGACTCGTTGACCTTTTGGATATCTGACTCTGCCGTATACAACCTGGACACACTGAAGATGGCTATAGCCTACCTCTACACCGACACACTCAACCAACTGGTGCCACGCACCGACACACTGGAAATGGCAGCCAAGAAAAACCGTGCCATGATTGAGAAGGAACGGAACAAGCAGTTGGAAGAGTTCCAGAAAGAACTGAAAAAACGCCGCCGCAAACTGAAAGAGGGCGAAGTGTTGACAGACACACTGCCACCCAAAAAGTTCCTGAACGTAAAGATCAGCCCCAAAGGGACAACCGATGTTTACCGCGTCATGCAACTGGAATTTGACGAACCATTGGCAAACTACGACGCATCGGCAATACACCTCAAACACAAGGTTGACACCCTGTGGGAAGAGATACCTTATATATTTGAACCGATAGAAGGCAGACTCCGTGCCTATCGCCTGCTTGCCGAATGGAGACCCGAACAAGAATACGAACTGAGTATAGATTCGGCTGCATTCACCGGAATATACGGCTTGCACTCAAAACGCATCAAAGAGTCACTGAAAATGCGTTCACTCGACGAATACGGAACCCTTTCATTTGACTTGAAAGCAAAAAAACTGCCCCAAACAGCACTGGTAGAACTGCTGAACACGCAAGACGCACCGGTATATCGGGCGGCTGTAGAAAAAGGAAGAGCCGACTTCTACTTCCTCAAACCCGGCACCTACTATGCCCGCCTCATCTGCGACGACAATGCAAACGGAATATGGGACACCGGTCTCTATGAAAACAAGCTGCAAGCCGAACAGGTCTATTACTACCCGCATCCGCTGGAGATACGCGCCCTATGGGACATGAGACAGGACTGGGATTTGCAGGCGACCCCACTGGAAAAACAAAAACCGCTGGAGATAACCAAGCAAAAACCAGACACCGAAAAGAAAAAGAAAAGCAAAAATGCCGAACGCGAAAGGCAAAAACGGAGATAACACCCCAAAAACATGACAATGAAAACGAAAACAATCTCAATAACGGTACAGGCAATGCTGATTACAGCACTGACGATGCTTCCAATCAAAGCTACAGCCGGATGCCCGCAAGAGAACAATGCTTTCTTCAGCGGAGAACAGCTGACATACGAACTCTTCTTCAACTGGAAATTCGTATGGGTGAAAGCCGGTACTGCTTCGTTGAAAATGGACAGTTTCAACTATAATGGCACTGCCGGATATACTAACACGCTGTTGGCTATCAGCAACAAACGGGCTGACTTCTTCTTTAAAATGCGCGACACACTGAAAAGTGTAATGACCCGTGAACTTGAACCCATCTACTTCCGCAAGGGAGCAGAAGAAGGCAAACGATACACCGTAGACGAAGCATGGTTCTCACACCACGACGGAAAGACTTACGTAAAGCAACGGCGCTTGCATAAAGACGGTGAAATAACCTTCAGCGAAGATACAAAAGACGAATGCGTATTCGACATGCTGAACATCTTGGCAAGAGCACGTTCATTTGACCCGACAAACTATAAAGTGGGGCAGAAAATCAATTTCTTAATGGCTACCGGACGCAAAGTGGAAGAACAAACACTCATCTATCGGGGAAAAAAGAACTTCACGGCAGAAGACGACAAGGAGACCACCTACCGATGTCTGGTGTTCTCGTTGGTTGAATACGACAAAAGGGGGAAAGAAAAAGAGGTAATAACCTTCTACGTCACCGATGACGACAACCACTTGCCCGTCCGACTTGACCTCTATCTTAACTTCGGCTCTGCTAAGGCATTCCTTAAGAAAGTGAAAGGAAACCGATACCCATTGAGTTCTATAGTGAAGAAATGATACCAGATTCTTGGCTATTCCCCAAAAAGGTCGTAATTTTGCCCACTGAATATCAAGGATTGACAGATAACTGTCGGGTCTCTGAAAGACAAGAGCCCCTATCAAGAAAAGAAACATCCATCGACAAACAATGGATTCCTACTCAGAAAAGAGAAAAAATAACTAAAAAACAACAATAGATACAATGAATTTTGTAGAAGAACTGAAATGGCGCGGCATGCTGCACACCATGATGCCGGGCACCGAAGAACTACTCTCAAAAGAGATGGTAACAGCTTACTTGGGCATCGACCCTACAGCTGACTCACTACACATCGGACACTTGTGCGGAGTGATGATGTTGCGCCACCTGCAACGCTGCGGACATAAACCGCTGGCACTCATCGGTGGAGCTACCGGAATGATTGGAGACCCCTCGGGAAAATCGCAAGAACGAAACCTGCTTGACGAAAAAACCTTGAGCCACAATGTCGCCTGCATCAAAAAACAACTGGAGAAGTTTCTCGACTTCAACAGCGACGCCGAAAACAAGGCCGAACTGGTAAACAACTACGATTGGATGAAAGACTTCACGTTCCTTGACTTCGCACGCGACATCGGAAAGCACATCACCGTAAATTACATGATGGCTAAAGATAGCGTACAGAAGCGACTCAACGGAGAAGCCCGCGACGGACTTTCGTTCACCGAATTTACCTACCAGCTGCTGCAGGGATATGACTTCCTCTACCTGAATACCCACAAGAATTGCAAGCTGCAAGTAGGCGGAAGCGACCAATGGGGTAACATCACAACAGGCACTGAACTTATCCGCCGTACAACGGGAGGAGAAGCATACGCATTGACCTGCCCTCTCATCACCAAAGCCGATGGTGGCAAGTTCGGAAAAACTGAAAGCGGAAACATCTGGCTTGACCCCAATTACACCTCACCCTACAAGTTCTACCAATTCTGGCTGAACGTAAGTGACGAAGATGCAGCCCGCTACATCAAGATATTCACCTCCATCGGAAAAGAAGAAATCGAAGCGCTCATTGCCGAACATACCGAGGCTCCCCACTTGCGCCTGCTGCAAAAACGTCTGGCTAAAGAGGTCACCATCATGGTACACTCCGAGGAAGACTACAATGCTGCCGTAGAAGCATCGGGCATCCTTTTTGGAAATGCAACAAGTGAGGCTCTGCACAAATTGGACGAGGCAACGCTGCTGGCTGTGTTCGAAGGAGTCCCCCAATTTGAGATAGACAAGAACCTGCTTGCCGAGGGAGTAAAAGCTGTAGACCTGTTTGTAGAAAATGCAGCCGTCTTCCCTTCAAAAGGCGAGATGCGCAAGCTGGTACAAGGCGGTGGTGTATCATTAAACAAAGAGAAACTGACAGCCTTTGACCAAACAATTACCACCAACGACCTGCTGAATGGAAAATACCTGCTGGTACAACGTGGGAAAAAGAACTATTACCTGGTAATAGCAAAATAAGAAAACAAAACAACCGCAAGATTTCAGGCACGGACTGCATCGGGCAAACCATCGGCTCGACCAATCCGTGCCTCTCTTTTTCTTCCCTGACTCTACAGAGCCAATTCATCAGGAACAAGCCCGGAAACCAATTTTTCTCCTGAGTGGAATACAAGTAGAACCTTCTGTAACAGGGGTTATCAGACGATATCCGTTTTCTACATCTGCCGGCAATACAAGCGTGCAAGCTTGCACACTTTCCAACCGACCCTCTGCAATGACCCTGTCAGCCATGGCAGGAAGAATACCGTGAGCAACAAACTGCTCAATCCAACGGGCATTGCTGAAATCCGACGATTTTCGAGAAAGAGTACGGAAAACAATCTCTTGCATACACCGTAAAGCATCTTCACTGAGCACAAGATTCTCTTTTCCCAGCCTATTATTTGCTATCTGCATAAGCTCGCCCACAGAATAGTCTGGAAAATGAAGATGGTGAGGGAAGCGTCCACGCAATCCGTCGTTTGAATCAATAAGTTGCTGCATCTCTTTTTCATATCCTGCCAGGATAACAATCATGTCAGGCGACTTTTGTGCCAAGAAAGTAAGCAGACTTTCAATCACACGCTTGCCAAAATCTTTACTATCCTCGGCTCCGTTGTAGAGGGTGTATGCTTCATCTATGAACAAGACGTTACCTTTTGCCTTCTCCAACACCTTCATCATCTTCTCCTCGGTTTCTCCAATATACTGTCCGACCAAACTTGTACGCTCGGTCACCACAACCTCTCCTTTCGAAAGAATTCCTAACGAATGAAAGATTGCACCTATCATTTTGGCTACCGTTGTCTTTCCTGTTCCCGGATTCCCGCAGAAAATCATGTGATGGGTTTCATCCGCCAGTACATTCAGCCCTTTTTCTCGACGTGCCTGATTAAAAAGTACCCGATTGGCTGTACGAATAATCATTTGTTTCACCTCGTCCAAGCCTATCATTTGATTCAGCTGCTCGATACTCTTCTTATATTGCTTAAAGAGATCTTTTTCCTGCGAATTTGCAATAAAAGCTTCAAAGTCAATGTCTGCCACTTCAATTGTCTGCATATCTTTTTTACAAACATGCTCGACACCTTGTGCCATCAAATGAGTCATCCGGGCTGCATGTTTCTGCAACATTCCTTCACGCACAAGCCTACGTCCTGTATCATATCCCCACTTGATGTCTCCACACTGCACAATACCTTCCAACAAAGCAGATTTTGCCTTGTTAGAGAGAGAATATCCGTTCAGCTGCAACCAATCTTCTACGCTGTATATTTTTTCTCTGTCGGTATATTCCCCCGAATACCGTGCATGAATTCCCGTAGCAAAGAACGGTTTCAATATCGGGTATCGCTGCAATAAAGCTTCCACTTCTGCCTTCCTGCCTATCAGCATCATTCCCCAGTCAACCTCTTCATAGAGTTTCTCCTCAAGGTACCCCATCAACTTATCCCCCCATTTTCCACAGAAGTCGTCCAGATTATAAAACAGCAGCATGTCGCGGGCTTCTATCTGGTCGCGCAAATCATCCCAATCTTCAATATCCGCCATATTCACCACTGAAACATCTTTCCAGTTTCCGGCAGCAATGGCAAAATCGGGGTATACTCTCCAATCACTCTGTTCGTAATTTCCATCGCAAACAAAGAATCGG
The DNA here is from genome assembly GCA_017472635.1 of Bacteroidaceae bacterium. Taxonomy (GTDB): domain Bacteria; phylum Bacteroidota; class Bacteroidia; order Bacteroidales; family Bacteroidaceae; genus Phocaeicola_A. The sequence goes on along the minus strand of JAFUPU010000002.1, from coordinate 62,376 downwards.
TTCGCCACATAAGGCTCCAATCCTTTCTGACAACTTGCACGGTAAAGATTTCGTTGCTTCCAACATTCCAACACCCGTCTGCGCATATCACCGGTACCATAGGTCTCAAACAGACGTTTCACCTCTACTTGCTCAGAAACAGCCACTTCACGCACCAAAGGATACCAAATATCCTCCTCGTCCACCTGACATCCTTTTCCCAGCCTGCACCCTTGCGAGGTCCACTCAAAGGGAATGACGTAAAAAGGAACACGGTTGTGTGCCAACACCAGATGGTAAGTTCCCGGTTGCCAGATGCGCTTAGTTTCAAGCCTCCATTTCATCTTGAGTTCGCTCTGTCCACCGGTATGCCGACCTCCCTGTTGGCTATCCTTTGCTATCAGTGTGAAATCGTCGGTATAGCAATAGACAGCATATTCATCTTCCCATGAAAAAAGCCCTCTCTGCCGATATTCAAACACCGGCATTTCTCTGTCTTCTTCAACCAAGGCTTTCTTCACCTTCAAGTTTGGAGCCACCACCACCGGATGGTTTCTCTTTTCTCCTGTTTCCAACACCACAAAAGGAAGTTCTACGCTTTCTCCTATGCTCTGCCAAACCGACTCATCTTCTGGCTTTGCACCATCTATGCGCAAGAAATAATCCCCTGGTTCAAAGTCTATCACCTCGAGGACGTAACTTATATCTTTGCTACTCTCATACACCTTCTTCACCTGCGTTGCTAAAGGTTGGGGTTCACCTCTCCGATAAAGTGTCAGTCTCACCTCTCCCTCAGAATCTCCATCACAAAAGACGTCATTGAGCATCATCATCACAAAAGAACAGTCCCTATCCCAATCTTCAATATACGCAACGTGCTGATAACCGCCATTTTCACGCGTCATATTGTGTCCACCCAGAAAGAGATCAAAGTCTTCAAACGTAATATCTTCCCCTCTCTCACAAGAGTAAACCTGATAGCAGGTTTTATCTCCCAACCTTGTGTCTGCAACACGTTGTCCATCCAAGGCAGGAAGAGAGAAATTCATCATTTCATCGTATTCATTATTGTTTTTTTCTTTTCTATTCATAGTCTTTCAGTTTTTAAAATTAATAAATCACTATTAACAATGCATAGTCCGTCATACACTATGCAGCAGATACAATTCACCATTGACAATGCGAAGCCGATAAGCATTAGCAAATGATTGATACAACAGGACTATTGACAGGTTATGAGACAATCAGTCCGTTCTGCCTATCATCAAAGCAGTCCTATGCGCAACCAATTCGGGCAAATCCCCTTCAAAAAAATAAAAATTAGAACTCAAAAAAGAAGAAGAGACCTCATACAAGGTCCCGCCGCCTCAAAGCGAAACAATTTTCCAAGTCACAATTCATCCGGTTCACACCTATAACAGACAGCCTTCTGCCCACTCAGAACCGGCCATGTATCAACATGCCAAAGAACACAACATTACCTCTCTCGGAGACCGGATGTGCTACATCCTGAGTGCCCAAGTCAAGCAATGTACAGTATTCTTTGATTTGTTTAAATTATGACTATAAATAAGCATACGCCTATAAAATTCAAGGCAAAGGTAAAGTATTTCATGAAATTCTCCTTCCCTTTTCACCAAGAATTAAGAAATTTTAAGGAGCCACCCACCTGTTTACTCCCATCCCCAAAAGCGGTCATACAGCCATTCGACGAACAAGAAGACCCCTATTGCCGAAACAAACCCCGCTAATGCATCAATCAGATAATGCGCTTGTATATATACCGTTGCACAACAGAGCAACAGATAGAATGGCAATAGTACCACAAACAACATGCGCTTGCCGCGCCATGCCAAAATCATCAAGATGGTGGAAATACCCACATGCGAACTGGGGAAAGCTGCTGTAGGCCGCTCACCTGCTGCCTGCGACTGCTCTACCAATCCATAAAAAAGTCCATCGGCATCGCCCGGTCCCGGCAACATTTCGCAATGGGTAGAGAAATAATTGCCCACCTCCGGAAAGATTCCCGCCATGGCATTGTCAAGCCCTATCGCATGGAAGTAATACTGCGGACCGGTCACCGGCAGGAACATATATACAAGGTAGTACACAAAAAACGAACCGAGCACTATAAACGATACCCGCAAGAAACGTTCATTCCGGGCAAAGAAATAAAAAAGCACCACGGCAAATATCATCGGATAATAAGAAAAATATCCGAGGTTGAAAGCTTCGCTCCACAGCGTCCCGCTACAATATTGGCTGAAGGTAATGGCGGGTTGGCAATCAAACAGCATCTGTTCCCATCCCGCAAACAGATGGTCCAGATTGGGGAACAGCTTGTTAAACTCATAGGTCTCAGGATACCAATAAGCCAGCAATCCCAATTGTCCTACTACCCTAAAAAACAGAGTCATCTTGCAGGCATAGCCCCGATAGAGCAGATAAAGTCCTACCGTGCCCAACAAGATACAGCCATGCTCAACCAACATGGTTTCCGGATGGTCCATCCGGCTGTAAAAGCAACCAACCAGCAGCGAGGTCAACAAATTATAGAGCAGACCGATGGTCTCAACAGCCAACAAGCCCCGTAGCGGCTTTTCGCTACGGGCAAACAAATCTTCAATCAAAGCCATTTTTCTTTCTTATACCAGGCAATGGTTTCCCGCACCCCGCGTTCGAGGTCATAGTCGGGGACAAACTCCAGCTCGTCCGTCAACGGGCGGATATCGCATTGCCAATTCCGTTGTTTCATTATCTGATATTTATCATTATTGAGCGTACTCACCTTGCCCAACAACCTTGCGCCCCATCCGGCAACCGCCGAAATCAGGCGAAGCACCCAAAGCGGTGCCTTTATGTGCAGCACCCCCGGATTTCCCAGTTCACGCTGAATGCAGTCGCTGAATGCACGGCTCTCATAGACTCCTCCATCGCTTACAAAGTACGCCCTCCCGACGACCTCCTTTGCCACTGCCTGAAAAATGGCTTTTGCCAAATCTTTCACGTAGATGAACGTTATCTCTTGCCGACGGTATCCTACGGCAAAGTCCAAATGTCCCTTTATAGACTTTGCCATCAGGTAATAGTCGCGTTCGCGCGGACCATACACTCCCGTAGGACGGAAAATCACCACAGGCAATGCCGTTTGTTGCAGATACTTTTCGGCTTTCAGCTTACTGCGCCCGTAAGCCGTGTTGGGACAAGGCTCGTCTGTCTCGCGGATAGGAGCATAGAGCGTGGAAGATGTCTTCGGGAAACCGGCATGCGCCACCTCCTCACGGATAGGTCCGAACACACTGAGCGAACTCAGATAGACCCACTGTCTGGGTTTGATGCCTGCCCTGATACACCCTTCAACCAAGTGACGGGTATACAGATAGTTGTTACGCTCAAAATCCTCGGGATGAAGACACTTGGTGACACCGGCACAGTGAATCACCACATCCCAGCCGCCATGCTCGGTTGCATGGTCCACCAATTGCCCATGCAACACCTGAGGGTCTGCAAAGTCCAACTGGGCAAACTTCAGACGCGAATCTTTCAAATATGCACGGCTGCTGCTCTTGCGCACACCTGCCCACACCTCGTGTCCCTGTGCCAAACCCTCTTCACAAAGGAAGCTTCCAATAAACCCGCTTGCGCCTGTTATCAATATCTTCATGCTACACACTCTTTCGGGGTGCAAAGATAGTGCAAGTTAGGCGGAGGACAAAATAAAATCTCTTTTTTATCCCTACAATAAAAAACTTTTCAAAAAATTTCTCCACTTTCCCATATTTTTATTTCCTTTGCAGTAATATTACAAACCATCAAGCAAAAAGAATATGGGAAAAGCAGGAAAGAAAGGTGGCAAACGAATCACAAAGAAAGAACTTACCGCTGCTTTGATTGATTTGTTTCAACAAAACCCTAACGACACAATCACCTACAAACAAATCTTCGCAAGACTGGACCTAAAGACCCATCCTGCCAAAATGTTGTGTACCGACATTATTGCCGACCTGGTGTTCGACGAGTATCTGAAGGAAGTATCAAGAGGAAGCTTCAAGCCCTACAATTCAGGGCAGGTGCTTGAGGGAATCTTCCAACGAAAGACCAACGGCAAGAACAGTTTCATCCCCGACGATGGCGGCGAACCGGTAATGGTGGCCGAGCGCAATTCGGCACATGCCATGCATGGCGACCGCGTGAAAGTGGCACTTTTTGCCCGCAGAAGGCGAAAAAACAAAGAAGGCGAAGTGATAGAGATAGTCGAACGTGCCAACGACACATTCGTGGGCACCTTGAAGGTTGAAAAGAACTTTGCCTTCCTGCTTACCGAAAACCGGACGTTGGCAAACGACATCTTCATACCAAAGACACGCCTGAAAAACGGGAAAGATGGAGACAAAGCCGTAGTGAAGATTGTAGAGTGGCCAAGCGACTACAAGAATCCCATCGGACAAGTCGTGGACATCTTGGGAAAAACCGGTGAGAACAATGCCGAGATGCATGCCATACTCGCCGAATACGGTTTGCCATACAGCTACCCGGCAAACGTAGAGAAGGCTGCACTGAAGATTCCCGAAGAGATTGACCCCAAAGAGATAGCACGACGCAAAGATATGCGCGGAATCACCACTTTCACCATCGACCCACGCGACGCCAAAGATTTCGACGATGCCCTTTCAATCAGACCTCTGAAAGCGGGACTATGGGAAGTGGGCGTACACATTGCCGATGTCACCCACTATGTAAAAGAGGGGGACATCATCGACAAAGAGGCGCTGCGACGCGCCACATCGGTCTACCTGGTCGACCGCACCATCCCCATGTTGCCCGAACGGCTTTGCAACCAACTCTGTTCGCTCAGACCCGATGAAGACAAGCTTGCCTATTCAGTCATCTTCACCATCAACGACCGTGCCGAGGTAAAGGACTATGAAATCATACACACCCTCATACGCAGCAACCGCCGCTTTACCTACGAAGAGGCACAGCAGATCATTGAAACCGGAAACGGAGACTACAACCAAGAGATTCTGACCCTGAACAAACTGGCACAGAAGTTGCGCGAAAAAAGATTTTCAGCCGGCTCCATCGACTTCGACCGGGTGGAGGTGAAATTTGAAATCGACGAAACGGGCAAACCCATCAGCGTATACTTCAAAGAGGCAAAAGAGTCAAACCAGCTCATCGAAGAGTTCATGCTGCTTGCCAACCGCACCGTTGCCGCACACATCGGCAAAGTGCCCCGAAACAAGAAAGCCAAAGTCATCCCCTACCGCATACACGACGTGCCCGACAGCGAGAAGCTGGAAAACCTGAAACAGTTTATCGTCAAATTCGGCTATAAGCTGCGAACCGGAGGAAGCCAGGGGGAGGTGAACAAGAGTTTCAACAAGCTGCTGACCGATGTCAAGGGGAAAAAAGAGCAGGCACTTATCGAGAACATCGCATTGCGTGCCATGCAAAAGGCAAAATACAGCACACACAACATCGGACACTACGGACTGGGATTTGAATACTACACCCACTTCACCTCGCCCATCCGTCGGTATCCGGATATGATGGTTCACCGCCTGCTCACCCGTTACTCTGATGGAGGACGTACAGCTTCTGCCAGCAAATACGAGGAATTGTGCGAACACTCATCCAAAATGGAGCAACTGGCAGCAAGTGCCGAGCGGAGCAGCGTCAAGTACAAACAGGTGGAGTTTATGAGCGAACACGTGGGGCAGACCTACGATGGCATAATCAGCAGCATCACCGAGTGGGGACTTTACGTTGAAATCATCGAAAACAAGTGTGAAGGCATGATACCCATACGCAACTTGGGAAGCGACTACTTCGAGTTCGACGAGCGGAACTACTGCCTCATCGGACGCAAGACCCACAAACGCTACAACTTGGGCGACACGCTCAAAATCAGGGTCGCCTGCGCCAATCTGGAGAAAAAGCAACTCGACTTTGAATTGGCGGGGAAAGATGCCCCCGAAATTGAGCCGTACCACGCCGTATCACGTAAAAAAGAGCACGAGAAGAGACGGAGAAAGTAAAATAATCTGCCGGTCTGACCCCTCTATAGCGTCTCAGACATTTACCACAAAACCCTGCCCGATAATACCCCCGAAATTCGTTTTTGGGGGTATTATTGTATACCCAAGAGTGAGAAAGTCCGCCAGAAGGGCTGAAAAGAGCCCGTTTCGAGAAGAGGAGATGACCATTTTGTAAAAAAGGAGCTCTTTTGACCTCTTTTTTCAAAAAACAGCCATTTCTGCCTCATCAACTTCTCCCTAATGGAGAAAAAGGGGAGAAAAAACTCCGGTCCCAGGACTCAGCCTTGCGAGTGGCAGGACCCAACGGACTTTGTAGCAGGACTCAGCAAAAAATATCCAGGACATTTTTCAGTTTATGGGCGATAAAAACCACTAAAAAGAGGGGAAAATCAGACGACACTACCCGTTTTCACCCTCAAAAAAGGGCGGTTGTAAAAAATGCTTATATACGTTTTTCAATACACCTCGCCCGCAATCATTCTACTTTTTTCCAAATCGCACAGGGGGTGCACCGCTACAAGACAAGACGGGGAAATGAACCTTTAGCTTCCACAGATGTTAGGGTGATATGTATTCATCAAAAGAAACAGCATATGGAATCTAAGAAAATCATTGTGGGCATTGCTGCGGCATGCAGCAGTCTCACACCGGCATTCGCCTGTACCGGCATCTCCCTCACCGCCAAAGACGGCAGTTTTGTACATGCACGCACCATCGAATGGGCAGGCAGTGCGCTGAAAAGCGAATATGTGATTGTACCACGAGGCGAACAACTCACCTCTTTCACCCCAACGGGCAAAAACGGCATCTCATTCCATGCCAGACACGGGGTAGTGGGACTCTCTACGGCTGAAAAGGAGTTTATCGTTGACGGCATCAACGAGGCAGGACTGGCTGCCGGACTGTTTTACTTCCCCCGCTATGGCAGCTACGTCGAATATGACCCCAAACTGAACGCTCAGACACTTGCCGACTTGCAGGTTGTACCCTGGATATTGACCCAATTCTCAACCATCGACGAAGTAAAGAGTGCTATCGACAAGGTGCACATCGTATCACTTGACCCTCAAATAGCCTCAACTGTACATTGGCGCATCAGCGAACCTGACGGGAGACAGGTGGTAGTAGAAATCATCGACGGGAAAGCACATTTCTACGAAAACAGCGTAGGGGTAATCACCAATTCCCCCGGCTTTGAATGGCATGTCACCAACCTCAACAACTACATCAACCTCGCTCCGGGCGATGCCCCGCTATGGAAACTCGGAGGTGTCGACCTGCATTACTTCGGGGGAGACTCCGGACTCTTGGGACTTCCCGGTGACTTCACCCCGCCTTCACGTTTCGTCAGGGCAGCTTTCTTCCGCGCCACAGCTCCCCAAAGAGCCGACGCCTTTGAGACGGTGGTCCAATGCTTCCACCTGCTCAACAACTTTGATGTTCCCATCGGTGTTGAACATCCATTGGGCGAAGCTCCCGACATCCCCAGCGCCACCCAATGGACCATTGCTGTCGACCTCACACACCGGATTGTCTATTACAAGACTGCCTACAACAACACCATCCGCTGCATTGAACTGGCAGACATCGACTTCGCCAAAGTCGCCTACCAATCACATCCGCTCGACAAGGTGCAGCAGCAACCGGTAGAGAAAATCCACATCCAATAGAGAAAAAAAGTCATGCTGAAGCATCTTGCAGGCAAGCCCCTCACAAGAATTCTTCAGCATGACACTTATGCTTTATCCAATTTTATATGCAGCCATCCTACCGTTCTGCCCAGTTCTCCCGATCGAGATTGCGGTAGCCAATGGCTTCTGCAATGTGATGCGGCATCACCCGATCGCTTGCCTCCAGGTCTGCAATGGTACGGGCAACTTTCAGGATGCGGTCATAGGCACGTGCCGAGAGGTTCAAACGCTCCATGGCACTGCTCAACATCTGCTTTCCCGTCTCATCGGGGCTTGCGTATTCGGTCAGCATACGGGGCGTCATCTGTGCATTGCAGTGCACACCGGCAACACCGGCAAAGCGCTGCTCTTGTATCTTACGCGCTTTGACCACCCGCTCGCGAATGACCGAACTGGGCTCCGCACTGCGGGTGTCTGCCAGCTTCTCAAACGGCACCGGCACAATTTCAACCTGAATGTCTATGCGGTCGAGCAGAGGTCCGGATATACGATTGAGGTATTTTTGCACCTGCCCGGGATTGCACACACAAGGTTTCGTCGGATGGTTGTAGTAACCGCACGGACAGGGATTCATGCTCGCCACCAGCATGAATGAGGCAGGATATTCGACCGTATATTTTGCACGCGCCACCGTGATACATCGGTCCTCTAAGGGCTGGCGAAGCATTTCCAGTACGGCACGGTTGAATTCCGGCAACTCGTCAGCAAAGAGCACTCCATTGTGAGCCAGACTGATTTCGCCCGGCTGAGGATTTTGTCCTCCTCCGACCAAAGCAACCGGGGATATCGTGTGATGAGGACTCCGAAAGGGGCGGTGGGCTATCAGTGTGCTGTCTTTCCCCAACCGGCCGGCTACAGAATGAATCTGGGTTGTTTCAAGACTTTCTGCCAACGACAGGGGAGGCAAGATGGAAGGCAAACGCTTTGCCATCATAGACTTTCCGCTTCCCGGAGGTCCTACCATTATCAGGTTGTGTCCGCCGGCAGCAGCAACTTCCAATGCACGTTTGACACTCTCTTGCCCTTTCACCTCTGAAAAATCAAACTCAAAATGGCTCTGTTGCGCATAGAATTCTTCACGCGTATTGACCTCAGTCTGCACCAACTCGCGCTCGTCGTTGAAGAACTCCATCACCTCACACAGATTATCTACTCCATAGACCTTCAATTTGTTGACAACCGCTGCTTCGCGTGCATTTTGCCGGGGTAAAATCAGTCCTTCAAAACCCATCTCACGCGCACGGATAGCCACCGGCAATGCACCTTTCACAGGCTGCAACGCACCATCAAGCCCCAACTCTCCCAACATCAGGAAACGGTGGAGCTTATCGGTCTTCACCTTGCCACTGGCAGCCATGATAGAGACTGCCAAAGGCAAATCGTAGGCAGAGCCTTCCTTGCGGATGTCTGCCGGAGCCATATTGATGATAATCTGGGCTGTAGGGAATCTATACCCGTTTACCTGAAGGGCTGCAACGATACGTTCGTGACTCTCTTTGACAGCCGAATCGGGCAAACCTACTAAAAAGAACTTTATACCACGGGAAAGATTTACTTCAATCGTCACGACGGTTGCTTCAATCCCTTGTACTGCTGCACTATATGATTTTACCAACACTTGATATCAGAATTTAAAGTTAAATATTGTCCATACACAACGGGGTCAACGCGCTTTCAGCTGCCCATCCAACAGAACTTCCAATGCTGACTCCCACTGGTCGGTAGCAATGATGTCTTTTCCTTTGTTCCGCACCAGACTATGAGGTAGCTTTGAGACACCCGACTGCTTGACAAATGCACTTCCCCACCCTTTGAAATCACACACTTGCACTCCGGCAAGCGTATCTTCCTTGATTGCCGAAATCCATGCCTGACGGTCAACGTCCAACGATACATTCAAGAAGACGACCGGTTGCTTGGCATATTTCTTCACCAACCTGTCTAACTGTTTTTGCCGTTCCCGCGAAGCTTCGTCCCACGATGCCCAAAAGTTTACCACCACATATTTCCCTTTCAGGTCGTTGGTCACAACCGCCTTCCCGGTTGTATCCGGCAGGCTCACGACAGGCAGCATCCGACTGTGACGTGGGGTGGTTTTCTGCCCGCTCTTTCCACGCAATACGTTCACATAGGGGTGGTCTTGCATGTTCCCGCTCAAGCGGTCAAGCAGGCGGTTCACCAAATCTTCATCGGGACGCCTGGCTTGCAGGAAATAACGTTCAATCAAATAGAGACTGACCTCTGAATGGGGATGAGTTGAAATAAAACTGTCTGCCAGATGCAACTCCCGTTCATAATCTTGCGCCCGTGCGGCAAGCGCAAAGAATTCATTCCATTCAGCCTGCAAATTTCCGCCTCCACTCACGCTCCAGACCGACGTGTCTCCCTTCACCTCTAACGTCTTTCCACTCTCTGCAAACAACACTACGTTGCAGTCAAGACTACCTATATACAAACAAAAGGGATGGACTGTGTCCAAAGGAAATGAATTGCTGAATTTTCCTTGCTTGACAGGTACTTCTATCAGGGTATCAGGCTCTGAGAAAGCCGGATAAAGATAAACAACCGTATCTGTCAGCCCATGCAAGTCTCCTTTCAGACGAAAAAGGTTGCTCTCCTCGCTCTGGCAAGAAGCAAACAAAAGAATAAAAAAGAATAAAGGCAGATGTTTCAAATCACAATTCACAATTAACGATTCAAAAATTGAAAAAGTAGTGAAGCTACAAACGACGAGTAAGCCATGTGCGGTACTAATGCACTCAGATGCCCATCGCCCGTCGTTTGCAGCTTATCACTTGTGCGCTATTTTTATTTCAATGCGTTCAAAAAGTCGGCATTGGTTACATATTTGGCAAATTCCAGGTCTTCCAATGCTTTTTTTGCCAAAGTAGGATCTTGTTCTACTGCTTTCTTCAAACCTGCAAGTACCATCGCTGTATTTCCGGTGCGTGCTCCCAATACGGCTTTCAAGTATTCTGTGTATCCGTCAGGGTTTGCTACTGCTTGCAGCGTATTTTTTGCCTTATTGTAATCTTTTGCCAAAATCTGTGCCAAAGCTGCGCTGTTAGTTTCAGCTTCACCGAATGCACTTACCGCACGGTCATACTGTCCTTGGGCTATATAAAGATTTCCCAATGATTCATTCAGGGTTTTGACTCCTGACGCTTTTGAAAAATAGGTTTCAGCCGTTTCTTTATCACCCTTAGCAAGTGCAATCAGCCCCATATTGGCATTCACCTCAGAAGCAGCCGGATTGATAGCTGCAGCCTTTTCAAGATAAGTAAGGGCCGTTTCCAATTTTCCCTGCTTGTATGCAAGTTCTGCCAAGTTGTTGTTCGCACGATAATCGTTAGGATAGATTTCAGCAGTCTTCCGATAAATAGCTTCCTTATCAGCTATACTCTCAACCAATGTAGCAGCATAAAGCAATTCTTCAACACTCAGTTCACGCGGTGAGGCTGCATAAGTCTGCATAATCTCATCGTCAGAACGTCCGATGAGTTCGTAGTTCAAAGTCAGTCGTGCCCTACGCAATTGGGGCAAGATTTCATCGGTCAACGTCTTGTAAACCGAAGAGATGTTCTTAATCTCTTGCTCACGACGTTCGGGGTCGGTATACATTGAGAGTACACGCAGTATCACCTCTTTGTCTTGTATGTTGCTACGTTCTACCAGTTCACGGAATCCGTCCCAGTCTTCTGCTGTATATTTGGTATCTACATATCCCTCGAGCTTCTCTTTCTTCAACTGCTTCTCTACATACTTGGCAGCGTTGGTCTCGCGGTTTCCTGCCAGGCGTTCGTTCAATCCATACTCGCCATCAGGTGAAGCATAGGCTGTAACTTCTACATTGCTCAGGATTTTGCGCTCTTCATCAGCCTTGATGCCTGCCATAGTCTCATTGAACTCAGTCATCTCTTGGCTCTTCAGTTCACTGGCTCTCAAGTTTGCCTGCTGTATCAAGAATCTGATATTGGCTTCCTTAGCCTGCTTTATCACGCGTTGGAATGCATCTTCTGCCACTGCAGCTGTAGCACTCTTCACAGTAGTCCCCACTAACTCAGATGTAGCAATGACTCCGTCTGCAATCTTCACAGCCGGTATCTCAACCTCCTTTTTACCCACCTTGGCGGTAAACTGCAGATACAGTTCACTTTTTGCCATCTCAGGCACATAGTCAAAGGTGGTCTTCATCGTGTAGTTTCCTCCTAACCGATAGTTGATCATCTGGTCGTTACTCTCCACCTTTTCTCCACGGAAGGTTGCCGAGGTTCCTACCACCTGTCCGCCATTCCACTTCAACACAGGAGTCACCGTTACCTGAGCTTTCTTGTTGAAATACTTCTCGGGGAACTTCCCATTAATGGTTACCGGCACCTGTCCGCCCACTGCTTCTAAAACTCCCGGGGTGGTAGTGAACAACTCCGCATTCAATTCTCCCATTTTGCTACCGCACGATGTCAGTACGGCAACCAACGCCATCATCAATGGCATCCACATTTTCTTCATCTTTCAGTCTATTAATTAGTCGGTATTCTTTTTGTAATCTATTCTTTAGCTCATAATATGATGCAAAGGTAGAAAATAACCGAAGCAAGAAACTAAGACAAGTGAAAAAATTAATGTAATTTAAGGAAGAAAAACCTTATAACGGCAAAACAGACTTGCCTGACAACCAGTATACCATATCAGAACGCATATTTAGCCATCAGACAGATTCGATTGGCATGATGAGACGAATGGTCAAAATCGGTCCGCCACCCACGCAGATATTCAGCACCCAATTGTAGGTTTTGACTCGCATTCCAAATGAGGTTAGCCACAAGATATTGACCATAGCGGTAATTATCCGGAGAAAGGGAAGCATAACCATTCTCAGAATAAAGACGTGACATGCTGTAAGTTGCAGAAGTAAACAATGAAGGAGTAATATTGTATTGCAATCCGGCATACCATCCTAACATAGGCAATGCTTGTAAACGCCCATCTTCATTGGCACATTCAACCAAATCGACATCCAATTCCCCTAAATCATTGAAATAACGACCGATACCTTTTCCATAAGTGAACTGTCCAAAAAACCGGAAAGCATCCATCCCCAATACGGCAGAAGCCTGAACACCGTAGCCCGTAACATCAGCATTTTTCCCGGTCGCCTCATTATTGTAAGTCATGCTGCGGATGATTCCTCCTAACCGAAGATGACTGTTGTAACCACAATTGTACTGAACATAAGCTGTAAAGTCAGGCAAACGTTGATGGGTTATTGTGGTTCCTCCACCCGAAGTAGCACTCACCTCCGGCATTTCAACAGAAGCATTTAACCACAGATCGCTCCATCCTTTATATGTATAAGCAAGTTGAGTCGTACGATAGAAAGTGGCTCCATTGGGTCCCTGAAAATCGATGGTTGACGGCATGGCAGCAGCATCCATAAAACCGCCATAGGTATAACCAAGCGTCACATTACGGAAGGCGATGTAAGCATTGCGCAATTTAAAGGTATTCCCAGTTCCACGAAAGTTTCCTTCTGTATGCACAATGAAGTCGCCCAACAAATCAGAACGTCCCACCAACTTCAAAAAGAGATTGGCTGTACTTGCATCCATTTGGAACTGATTACGGATATCACTATGATTCGGAATTAAAGCAGGAGCAAAATCCACATCATCCACAATTCCCCCCAAATCATATTCGGCTACCGCACGAACATACCCTCCTATACCCAATGCATAATTCCCTTCACGGTCTGTCAACAGGAAACGGGGTGCCTGTGTGTCATGAAAATGAGGCAGTTGGTTTTCATTTAAAATACGGATAATCTCATCGCCTGCCTGATTGACAGAAACAAGCATAATACTGTTGGGCACTTGATTTTCTATTACAACATTGTTCTGTGCAAACAATACAGAAGAGGTCATGCCCATTGAGCATACCCAAAATAGATTTCTTACTGAACTTTTCATTTGAATCGGTTTTTTGATTAAACATGTTCAAAACAGCCCGATTCATAAAAATGTTCACACCGGATAACGCAACAATTACAACTTCAACCACCGCTCAGGATTCAGTTTGGCTTTCTCTTTACGTAATTGAAAATGCAATACTGTACTTCCTGAAGCATCTACAGCCACTTTCCCAATAGGAGCACGAGTCTTCACTTTTTGCCCCTTCTTCACTGTGGTTGTTGCCAAATTGAAATAAACGGAAATATAGTTCCCATGACGAATAAGGACTCCCCATGTCTTTCGACCCGATGGGTCTTGAAATACAGCAGACACTTCACCATCAAAAACAGCACAAGCTTGTGTACCTGCTTTTCCCCGAATGTCTATACCCTTGTTGTCTAACCTGACATTCTTCAACCCTTGCACATTATATTGACCGAAATGTCCCACAACAGCATAAGCACCTTCAATAGGAACCGGCAAACGTCCACGATTCTGCTCAAAGTTGCTGGACAAGCGCAAGTCTCCATTATAAGCGTCCATCATAGGTACGCTTTTGTCTATAGGCTTTACCGAAGCATCAACTTTATGCCCTTCTCTACTGCCCTGCTTCTGTTTAGCCGCTTCAGCCTTTCGCTTACGCTCTTCTTCAGCAGCTCTGCGCTTAGCAGCCGCAATCTCTTCTTCTATCAGGCGGTCAATGCGGTCATTCAATCTTTTTTGTTCCTTGCGTTGACGATTCAGTTCACTTTGTATTCCACGTTGTTTCTTTTGAAGTTTGGCAACCAATGCACGTTGTTGTTTTTCCTGCTCTTCCATCTTTCTCTGCTCCTCGGTACGCTGCTGCAACAAATTAGCTTTCTCTCCCTTCACCAACAACACCTCCTGTTTTTTTGCAATGACCTGTTGCTGCTTCTCCTTAATCTGTTCTCCTTGTACACGCTGGAATGTTGCATACTCATTTACATATCGCAAGCGCCGATAGGTTTGATTTAACGTTTGGGCAGAAAAAATAAACATCAGTTTCTCGTGTATTGACCGATTTTTACGCATATACAATACCGAAGAAGCATATTTCTGCTGTTTCTCGTTCAATTCTGTTTCCAATTGCTTCATTTGACGTTCAAGCGCAAGCACCTCTTCATCCAATGTCCGGATATCCTTTTCAATAGAAGCAATCAGTTTTTTGCGTTCTCCGATACGGCTGTTCATCAAGTTCAAATCACTCAATTGACTCTTCACATCCTTTTTAGTGGAAAGCAACAACGTTTCAGATTGCTCTATCTGTTCCAGCAATTCCCCCCTTTGGTTTTCAAGCTCTTTAATTTTCTTGCTTGACTGTGCAAAAGCGAATTGCATCCAAAAGGAGACAAACAACACAAACGTTAAACGCAAACTCATCATAAAGCCAACAGATGCTTCAAGATTTCAACAGGTTCTACTTCTTTATAGCGATTTGGAATTGTCACAGGTTCGTATTCAGCTTCAGTCTTCCAACGAGAAAAAGTGAAAGCGGCTTTTACGGGTTTGGTTGTTCCTGTCAAAGACAAATCCATTTGAGCAGGGAAATTCTTTCCATCAAGCAAAAGAAAATCAGCATACCCCCAACTCATCTGATACTTGGATGTTTGCTTTGCAGTCACATAGATTTGCGATTTTTGCAAAGTTCCATCAGCAAGAGCAGCAAGAAACGCATAAGTCAGTTTACGATTTTCACGGGCTGTCAGTGTCGCTTGAGTCTCTCCCTTAGTCACCTTAAATTCAACCAACTCACTATTCTTCAAGCGTTTTACTCCAGGCAAAAACAATTCATTACGAAAAAGTGACTGCAACGTATAAAAATCTACATCACTCTCTGCAAAGAAACTAAAATCTTTATAAGGAATATCAATATACCGACGTCCTATTCTATCGAGAATCAAGATTCTTTTGGGAGTTATCTCTATTTTAGCAGCTTCTACAATACCTATAGCCACCAAAGAGAGCTGAATAACCTCATCCTTTACCATTTTTATACTGCCTCCCACAGAAATTCGTTCTTGTCCATACTGCAAGGTAAATTTCATCTTAGAAGAAAACTCCTCAAACTCAGGAGCATTAGCTAAAACCCTTTTTAAATATGCTCCATCAGACAACGCACTCAAATTGCTCTCCGAAGAAACGGTACTTTTCTTGGTTCCACATGAAGCCAACACTCCTATAATCATCACAACCAATGCCAACCGCAGATTTATTATCTTTTTCATTTTGCTTTTATATATTTACGGTGTAATATCTTATCTCTCAATACATTTGATTTACTTCCTCCCATTTCATCTGCCTGTATCCAATATTTTACAGCTTTCTCAACCTCTCCACACATATAATATATATCACCACAATGTTCCACAATATCCACACTTCTCTCTCCTTCATTCTTCAATGCCTCATCAATATATATGCGTGCCTCAGAATAACGCCCTTTTTCAAACAATACCCAAGCATAAGTATCAAGATAAGTACTGCTTTTTGGTTCGGCTTTTATCACTTTGTATATCATCTCTTCAGCTTTATCAAGATCTTTTCTGTCTAAAGAGAGGAAATAGGCATAATTATTCAACACCCCTATATTATCAGGCTTATACACCAAAGCTGAGTCATAAGCAGCATAAGCAGCAATCTTATCATTTTGCGCATAACTCAAATCTCCTATCATTTGATAAAAGTCAGAAACTAACGAACGATCCGTTTCTTGAGTTGTCAATTTCACCCCACGACGAAATATATCAAGCGCCTCTTTTTCACGCGATACATTCAAATAAGACATTCCCAAATAATAATAAAACGGCAATTGCCCTGGAGAATACTGGACCCCCATCTCGCAAATTTTTACAGCATCCTCATAATCATTCTTTCTCACCGCTATCATCAGCAGATTATAGCGAGCAGCCACATTGTCCGGCTCTATTTCCAAGATTTTTTCCAATACCGGTCTGACCGCCTCATCTGACATCTTTTTATGCTTCATATAACTATAACAAAGCATCGCCATATCAGCATCACGCTGTTTCTCTTTCAGCAGTTTGTCAAACATCTGCAATACATAGATGCTGTCTCGGTTTTCATTCTCAGCCTTAGCTATCAAATTCTGCATCAAAGAGACGCGTACCGAAGACTCCAATTTCGGATTTTCCAACAAACGATTCTGTACGACCTGTGCCAAAGAGTCCATCCCTTGCTTTGAATAATAATAAATCAACGAGTGGTTTGCCATTACATGTTCTGGGTCTTTATCCAAAACCTCTTGATAAGCCTGAAAGGCTTTTTCTGGTTGCTCACTGTCAAGATAGCAATCGCCTAACAACACCTTATAGTTTAGATCGTTCGGAAACTCTTCCAACAACGACTCTATTTCGCGGAATGCATTCTCTTTATCATCCAACTGGTTATAAAGACGGAATTTCTCCATACTCATCTGTTCATTCTTCCCCTCCTTTAACTCCAATCGGTCTAATGCATTAACCATGTTGGCATAATCTTTCTCTTGACTGTATAGCTCATAAAGCAGCATCAGCAGTTCACTCTTTTCGGGGAATTGTTCTACCATCTGCTCATACATCGCAATAGCTTTATCATTCTCTTTTAATTTTCGATAAAATGCTGCCAATGTCTGTCGATACCAAAAGTTATCGGGCTCCAAAGAGACAGCCCGTTCCAACAAATCCCGTGCGCGCTTGGGTTGAGACAAATAAGCATAATACTGCGCCAACTCATACATCGAAACTGCAGAAGAGGGATTGATTGCCAAACAATGCTCATACAATTCCATAGAGGCAGCATATTCCCCTTTCTCCTTCATTCGGGTGGCTTCCAAAAAATAATAATCATACTTACGCATTTCTTCGTAAGAGAGTTGAGGCTTTTCATTCAAAGTTGTTTGTTTATGTGAAGAGCACGAAAACAATGTCGCCACAACCACACATAACATCCAAGCACTTCTTCTCTCCCACCACATCATGGCAGATATGAAACTTATTTTTTTCTTCATCTGCAAAAACTAATCTTTACCTGTATGCCCAAAACCACCAGCACCACGTTCTGTATCACCCAACGTATCAACAGTTTCCCATTCGACCTGTTCATGGCGGGCTATCACCATTTGAGCAATACGTTCACCATCTTCGATGACAAACTCTTCAGAAGAGAGGTTTACCAGAATCACACATATTTCACCACGATAATCAGCATCTATTGTTCCCGGAGAATTCAAGACTGTAATACCCTTCTTGATAGCCAACCCACTGCGTGGACGTACTTGTGCTTCATACCCAATCGGGAGAGCCATATAGAGTCCGGTCGGTATCAAACAACGTTGCAAAGGTTTTAACACAACTGGCTCAGCCAAATTCGCACGCAAATCCATTCCTGCTGATGCCAATGTTGCATAAGCCGGCAAATCATGATGTGATTTATTGATGATTTGAATTTTCATATGAATCGTATATTTTCTTATAGACATTTGACGATGTGCAAAAATAAGGAATTTTGAGCAAACGACAACATTTTTTCTTGAAAACTATAGCATGCATCACTTTTTTACGTTACTTTTGCATTAGAAAACAATCATTTATGAACTGGGAACAACTCATATCAAATAAACGTTTAGGGATGGAACAATTTCACTCCACCCATAAAGACGACCGTACAGAATTCCAACGCGATTATGACCGGCTGATATTTTCTGCCCCGTTCCGTCGTTTACAAAACAAGACACAGGTATTTCCCTTACCTGGAAGCGTTTTTGTACACAATCGACTGACTCACAGTTTAGAAGTTGCTTGCGTTGGACGTTCTTTAGGCATCAATGTATCCAAAGAACTAATCAATAAATATCCCAAACTGGCTACAACACACCTCGAAGAAATAGGTTCCATTGTAGCTGCTGCTTGTTTAGCTCATGATTTAGGGAATCCGCCCTTTGGTCATTCTGGAGAGAAAGCTATCGGCACATTCTTTTCTGAAGGAGAAGGTTTGTCACTACGCCCACTTTTCAGCGATGCTGAGTGGAGTGACTTCACACATTTCGAAGGAAATGCCAATGCTTTCCGTTTACTTTCCCACCAGTTCAAGGGAAGGCGCAAAGGGGGATATGTTATGACATACTCCACGCTGGCAAGCATCATCAAGTATCCCTATGCTTCTATCCTTTCTGGGAAAAAAGGGAAATTCGGATTCTTTCAAAGCGAGCAAGAAGACTTTTTAAGAATAGCCAACGAATTAGGCATCAAGCAACAAAGCCTTCCCAATGAACCCGTCCAATTTGCCCGCTATCCATTAGTCTACTTAGTCGAAGCTGCTGATGATATATGCTATCAACTGATGGATATCGAAGATGCATATAAATTGAAATTACTCACATTGCAAGAGACCGTTGACCTATTCATGCTGTTTCTAAACGACCGCCAAAAGCAACGTGCCTGTGAAGTCTTCAATTTAGTAGCCGACCCCAATGAACAAATCGCCTATTTACGTTCGACCATCATCGGATTGCTCCTACACGAATGTACCCAGGTTTTCATTGAGAATGAACAAGAAATCTTAGAAGGAGTTTTCAGTGGAAGCTTAATAAAACAACTTCCCGGATCAATCAAAAAGGCATATGACACTTGTGCTAATACAGCCCTTAACCGCATCTATCGTTCAAAAGAAGTACTTGATATTGAATTGGCTGGATACCAAATAATCACCACCTTGTTAAGTCTGACCATCAAAGCCGTGATGCATCCCGAAAAGACTTATTCTCAATTGCTTATCAACCGGATTCCTGAACAATACGATATGAATGCCCCTACTCTGTATGGGAAAATACAAGCTGTACTCGATTACATTTCTGGAATGACAGACGTGTATGCGTTAGAACTTTATCGAAAAATCAACGGCAACAAACTTCCCGAAGTCTAAAGATAGACCTGTCTCCATTAGGCAAAAACCGCTTAATGCCCTTATCAATCAACAACCCAATTTTTCACATGAGGAATTGTTGATGTTGGTTCATATTCCCATTCCGCAGCAATTGGGAGTAACAAAGTAACCGGACGAGATGCGTTCGCAGGTAATACATTGCCCTTAATCCATGGATTTGCTTGTTTAAGCATATAATATGAGCATCCTTTCCCTTTGGCATACAGAGCCAAATCTGAGATAGTTTCACTCACGACTACCTTTTCTACAGGCAACATCGGATATAAATCACGGGCATGGAGAACAAAACCATACATACGAGGAAAACTAAATACCTGTTTGGCTGCTAATATACGAAACCTATACCGGGCAGTTTCCTTATTCAACCACAAATCAGTAGCTTTAGCCACTTGTTGTTTCGCCAATTCAGTGGTGATGCGTCCTTGTCCGGCATTGTAACTGGCTGCAACAGTCAGCCAATCTCCATACTTCGCATATGCCTCTTTCAAATAATCACAAGCTGCCCGCGTGGCCTTCTCCACATGATAACGCTCATCAACGTAAGCATCAATCTTCAATCCAAACTCCTTCCCAGTGGCAGGCATAAATTGCCAAAGCCCTGCAGCTCCTGCTGGTGAATAAGCCCAAATATCCACATTGCTTTCTATCACCATCAAATATTTGAAATCATCGGGAACTCCACACTCTTTCAAGATAGGTTCAACAACAGGAAAATATCGGTTGGCACGCTTGAACATCAACAACGTTGTTGTATGTCCAAAAGTAAAAGTTATCAGTTCACGATCAATGCGTTCATGCAAGTCTGCGCGTTGCAAATCCAATGTATCACCAGCAAACACCATCTTAGACGGCACATAGGGATTTACAACCTCATAAGGAGGAATCGCTTCCGGATATTGGGCAAACGTAGGTATCACCCCTATTCCCAAGGCAAATGTCACTCCAAGCAACAAACATTTTATACTATACTGTCTTTGTTCCATCTTTTTCCAACTGAGTTTGTTCTTCTGTCACACAAGATTCCGGACAATCAGTCACATATTCAAGTTCACTTGCTTCTACAGACTCTTCCAATACAATTTCATTCTGCCGTTCACGCTGTTCCTTAGCTGCATAAACAGATTCCAACACCTCTTTCTCTGTTTTTAAGAATTTCATTGCATGTTTAGATGCCAGTTGCTGGCTCTCTTTCTTGCTATAACCTACTCCACGTCCACATACAATGCCTTCAACCAACACTTGACTCTCAAAAATAGGGCTACATGCTTCCTGCTTGCTCAAACGTTCATCCACCAACTCAAAATTTATTTGCAGATGCCTCTTTTGCCCCCATTCAATAAGTTTGCTTTTGAAATTCTGTTCTTGAGAAGCCAACTTGTCTATATCTATCAGCCTACCCATTACGCGTTTCTTCATGAAGCGCATACAATACTTATATCCACGGTCCAGATAGATAGCTCCGACAAAAGCCTCAAAAGCGTTTCCGCACACATAACTGTTGTGACTATGCGCCGTAGAACTAGACTTTATCAATTTATTCAATCCCATCTCTACGGCAATCCTATTCAATGTCTCCCGCTGCACAATCTTCGAACGTTGATTAGTCAAGAAACCTTCACGTTTTCCTTGGAAATGCTGATAGACGATGTCTCCTACTACAGCATCCAATATGGCATCACCTAAAAATTCCAATCGTTCATTGTTCAATAAATGCCCGTCCGTATTGCGTACCGACAATGATTTATGCAGCAATGCTTGCTCGTAATATCGGATATTACATGGGAAGAAGCCCATAATCCGATACAAAACAAAATAAGACTCCCTATCCTTACGGAAAAGGAGTCTTATATAAGTTGCAATATCTCTTAGAGACACGGTTAACCCACGTATTTCTTAAGGATTATACATGCATTGTGTCCACCAAAACCAAAGGTGTTTGACAAAGCCGAATTAACCACACGATGCTGTGCCTATTAAAGGTATAGTTCATGTTATAATCAATATTTTCGTCATTGTCTCCTTCTTCGTGATTGATGGTCGGAGGAACAATATCGTTCTTAACAGCCAATGTACAAGCAATGGCTTCCACCGCACCGGCTGCACCCAAAAGGTGACCAGTCATGGATTTTGTAGAACTGATATTCAATTTATAAGCATGCTCACCAAAGACCTCCTTAATAGCTTTACACTCTGAAACATCGCCCACCGGTGTTGAAGTTCCGTGTACATTGATATAATCAATTTCCTCGGGTTTCATGGCTGCGTCTTCCAAAGCATTCAACATTACTAATTTAGCACCCAATCCTTCTGGATGTGATGCTGTCAGGTGATGAGCATCTGCAGACATTCCTGCACCGACAAGTTCTGCATAGATTTTAGCTCCACGAGCTTTTGCATGCTCCAACTCTTCCAACACCAAACAACCTGCACCTTCACCCATGATGAAGCCATCACGACTCGCGCTGAACGGACGACTTGCATGTTCAGGATCATCATTGCGAGTCGACAACGCGTGCATCGCATTGAATCCACCGACACCTGCAGGGAAGATTGCAGCCTCAGCACCACCTGCCAAAATGATGTTAGCCTTATTCAGACGAATAAGATTGAAAGCATCGGCAATAGCATTCGATGAAGAGGCACAAGCTGAAGTAGTTGTATAGTTCGGACCATGGAATCCATACATGATAGAAATCTGACCGGACGCAATGTCAGCAATCATCTTAGGGATGAAGAAAGGGTTGAATTTAGGTCCCATGGTAGCACCATTTATAGCATAGTTGGACACTTCCTCTTCAAAGGTATGAATACCTCCGATACCTACACCATAAACAACACCAATGCGATTACGATCCTCTGCTTCAACATCCATACCCGAATCAGCAACTGCCATTTTTGCAGCAGCAACTGCATATTGGGTATACAAATCCATCTTACGTGCTTCCTTACGATCAACGAAGTCAGCAGCATTGAAGCCTTTGACCTCACACGCAAATTGGGTCTTAAAAGCCGAAGCGTCGAAGTGGGTAATAGGACCCGCTCCGCTTACACCATCCACCAAGTTTTTCCAAAACTCGTCTACGGTGTTTCCGATGGGAGTCAACGCGCCAAGACCTGTAACTACGACTCTCTTTAATTCCATATCAGGTATTAAACCGTTTCTTTTTAATATTACTTGTTAGCTTCGATATAAGCGATAGCATCACCTACAGTGGCGATTTTCTCTGATTGATCATCGGGAATCTGGATGTTGAACTCCTTCTCGAACTCCATGATCAATTCTACAGTATCCAAAGAATCAGCTCCCAAATCGTTGGTGAAGCTTGCTTCGTTTGTTACTTCAGATTCTTCAACGCCTAATTTGTCAACGATGATAGCTTTTACTCTTGATGCAATTTCAGACATAACTTTATCTTTTTAAATTAATTAATATGGTTTGTTATTTTCTATTTCGGGTGCAAAGGAACACATATTTATTGTTTTGAGCAAACATTCAAGCAAATATTTGCATTTTATTGCACACTTTTTGGCTGTCTGTGCAATAAAATGCCGTTTTTTTTGTAAAATTGTACTTTTTACAAGTTAAAATGCAAACCAGATCCATTTCGTTTTACCCCATGCTATTATACCTTATTATATATATATTAATAGAGTTTCACCTGGTCAAGCACCACCCCTTTGTCAAGAGGAGTCAATGTCACCCGGTGTACATGACTCTTTCCCAAGGTAAGTACCACCTGGCGGGTTGCACAATTCCACAATACATTCTCTTTCCACTCTTCACTACGTCCTTTGGTTTCATACGAAACAATCTTGGGAGCTGATCCATCTAACGAAACTGCCACACGCAATGCATTACCCTCAATAGGATGATTGGGCAAGAACGTCAAACAAACCTTCACCGTGTCACCTGGCAATTGTCCTGTTTCATAAGAGATGGACTCACCTTGTTTTATAGCCACTGCGCCACCTTCATACCCTAACCATTCACAGGCAACCGGATTACCCGCAGCATACTCTACGCCATTCCACACCACTTGCGGACAAGGTGTTTCCTGCAACGAAGCCTCTACCGTATCTCGCTTAACCCGGTCAAAAACTGCCAGTTTGCGCGGACGATGCGTCATCATCTTGTTCCATTTCCCGTTGTTGTGGAATCCTTCATTATACCTTTGTGTCAGAGCCACTATACTGTCATACGCCGCATCACTCTGTTCCCAGCCGCCCTTGCCGTGTCGCGCCAACTGGGCATTCAACATTTTCATGTTCATCTGCGCCGAACCCTGCACCTGATATTTCACCAAATGATAGTAGGCATCCTGCTTTGCTTCAGGTATCAGCTTCCAAGTTGCTTCCACCTTATCAGACAGACGTTTCCAGACATCTATCCATGCACGCACCTCCTTCTCACTCAAAGGCAGGTCTTTTACCACCTTCCATGCCGGTGCTTTCTCCTCGGTGCGCGTACTTCCCATAAACTCCGGTCGATGTATGAAGTTTCTCCGGTAATACTCCTCCATCACCGGTTGCAACTCATCTGCGACTTGTTTACCAAACTCGCGGTTCAAGAAATTACGATAGTGCTCTTTTACTCCCATGCGTGTCACCTCGTCAAAATCCCATGCCATATCCATGAACAGTTCCGTCTGGTATTCACCCGGTTTCAGGTCACCAACATTCAAGATCCACATTTGCTGTATGCCATGGTTGTAAGCTTCGCTCATCTGTTGGAATATCAACGCCGGATGCATGGTATTTAACCACAAATAGTCATGCGGACGCCCCCAATACGATGCATGGTAATAGATGCCATTTCCCCCTTTACGAGCTCTCTCTTCGGCTGTAGGAAAATGACGAATATACCCATAGTTGTCGTCACACCACATCAGTGTCACCTCGTCGGGAACTTCCAAGCCGGCATTATAGATGTCAAGCACCTCTTTATAGGGGATAAAGACTTGGGGTACCGACGTTACATCTTCGTTTACATACTTGGCTATCAGCCCGCGCTGGTCTTCAAGCACGCGGTCCAACACGGCTTTCTGCTCAGCCACCGTCTTGGCTCCTTGCATCTTTCCATCGTGCACACCGCGCATACCCAAGGTGTAGATGTTGTCTTGCCCGGCAACCTCCTTCACACGTGTTTCCCAAAAATCATAGACTTTTTTGCTGTTATTCACATAGTCATAGGCTCCTTCGCCCCGACGGCTCCATTCACCGGCGGCATTACACACCATCGGTTCACAGTGCGAACTTCCTATGAAAATACTATAGTCGGCAGCAGCCTGCCTGTTTCCTTCTGTCAAGAAGAAAGGCAATGTACACTCATGCATGGCTGGCCACATAGTGTTTGCCCGCAAGCGCAACATCAGTTCAAATATTCGGCTGTACGTGCGCGGTCCTATATGGTTTTTGTCTTTATGCGGTTCATAGGTCTGGTTGCTCCAAGGCAGCAATCCCCAATCTTCATCGTTCAAGAAGATACCCCGATAAGGAACTGTCGGTGCCTGCTCATTCCTATAACCTGCAGGCAGATAGAAGGTCTCACGCTTGACCGGTGTAGCATCTGCCCACCATTCCCAGGGCGACACACCCAACATGCGCGAAAGTTCCAACACGCCATAGGCTGTTCCACGCTTGTCACTTCCTGCCACCAGCAAGCGACCGTCGGGCAACACTTTCAACAAGAATGCTTCATGTTTTCCCTCCAGCACAGCAACCTCGGTCTTCATGTCGTCTAACAAATCACTCTTTCCGAAAGTCGCCACCAATATATCACCCTGCTTCCCATCCGTCTTCAGGTCAGCAGCAAGCACAGCTTCTACATCGCGTTTCAACAACTCTACGGCTATATGCACAACCTTCTCTTCATCGCTGTCTACAGCCACGACTACCGGTTCACCGGCTGACATCACAAAATGCGGGAGCGACTTTGCCAAAGCCATTCCACTCCATCCACAAAGCAACAATAAGCTTAAAATCAATCGATTCATCATACTCATCTATTTTTCTTTGTTACAAAGGTATAAAGAATCTATAAGATAATGAGATAAAATACATTTATTAACAATAAGCACAACTAATAAGAGCTTGACTACACAAAAATATTTCCATCCTATCAGCCTATGCTATCATTTTCCTCTCAGATAAAAAGAAAAATGGTCTCTACATCTGCCCATAGGCAAACACAGAGACCATCTGTTATACTGTTTCTATCTGCTTACATCAGAAGATATAGGCTACATGGATTTTCCACGTTTTGTTCTTGGCAGTGATAGCACTCCATCCGGCATTCATCATATCACCGGCATCACCATCTTTAATATCCTCAAAGTCTGCAGTGTCTCCCAATGGGATATTATAAGTTACACCAGCCTGCAAATGGTTGATGAGTTTCACACCCACACCAAGATTCAAGCTAAGTTGGCTTTTCTTAAAAGGCTTTGACAGGTAATTTTTCCATTCATCTTGTGACAAAGCAAAAGCAAACTGAGGACCGGCAGCCGCATATACCGAAGCCAATTTTCCCAATCCGATAGAATATTTCAAGTTGATGGGAATCTCAATGCTGTGGCTCTTCAATGTTTCATCTATTTTATCACCAGTCTCTTCATCGTCACCTGTAAACGATATACCTGTTTGAGAGTAGAGCAAAGAACCATCAATACCCAACCCTACGATAGGAAGGGTAAACTCAGCCATCGGACCAACGAAGAAACCGGTAAAATTATCGGCTTTCAAATTAGCAGGAGCATCACTAAAATCAACCTTCGAAAGGTTTACACCACCTTTGATACCCCAGCTAAACTGGGCTTGTGCAGGTGCTGCTACAAACAACAGGGCAACAGCCACCATCAATGTACTTAAAATCTTTTTCATTGTTTTATATTTTATTAATTACGCCTGAAAAGATAATGTAAGCCTGGCGGAGAACAAAATAAAAAGGAGTTTTTTTTCTTTTTTCACCCCAAAGCACCCTCTTTTCATCAATAATTATATCAACAACATAGCCTATTGCTTTGTTTTCGGACAACAAAAACTCATCATCTGGCATCCATCAACCAGTCTCAAAAAGATTGTATATGAGCCCCATTCCTGTTGTACATCAAGCAGAAATAATAAACGAGCGCTCCAACAATCCGCTCTACACAAGCGTGGATATCCACCGCAAATAATCCGGATAGTTCTTTATATTCCCATGGGATGTTATTTTTACTGCCACATCAAAAATATTATCTCTCTGCCGTTCGTTTATCTTCAGCTTATCCCAATTCATTTTCAGCAGATGACCTATCGTAGATTCACAATACTCGTATTTTCCAGCCTCGCTATGTGTTACCATTGACAAGGTTGAAAACAACACATATCCGTAGAGATGATTGGACACCACCTCTTCTTGCGTTTTATTCTCATCGGGAATCGAGGTGATATACAAAGTGGCTATTCCATCGTAGGCTTTCCCTATCGCTTCCGAATCGCCTTTACGCGACACCTCTTCCAGCGTCTTCAGCTTGCTTTCCATTCCCCTCAAATTGATAATGCTGAACACTTGCCACCCAAGCAACACCGATGTAAGCATACCAAGTATTCCCACGAATAAACCAAGCCATTCGGCTGTTACCGGTTCAATCCTGCACAACGATACAACAAGTGCAGCCACACTCGTAGCCACAGCCACTATAGACAAAACATTCACCCAATTTTTCATTCTTAAAGTCCTATACCTCTAAAAACAAAGGCATCGGAACTTTTGTTTGATAATTGTGAGAACCGACAACAATAGTCGCTATTCATCATCTTCTTTTCTCCATATCCCACTTCCGAAAACGTTACATCTTAGAAAACGCAAAAATTAACTCTCCAAACTTATTCAAAAATCTATGGATACTTACTGGAAAAAGTATCCAGAGTTTTTCGATTTACGCTGGACACTTATTTCAGTCCTCCTTGATACTTTTTTCAGTAAGTGTCCAGAGATTTTCAGTAAGTGTCCAGAGTTATTGGAAACGTAATAAGAAGGGAGAAAAATGCCTTAAAGTGCCTTTTTTGAAAATTCTCACCAATGATGTGCTTGATGGCGCTTCGCGCAGTTGATTGGTTGATAGCGCTTCGCGCGGTTGAGAAGTTGAAAGAGTTGATAGTTTGAAAAAATCCGCGGTCATCCGCCTAAAAAGGGTTGAAGGGTTGATGGAAGTCGTGAAAGAAAGATGGAAGCACTTCCTTTCACCCGTAACCATTTGTTGCACAAAACGATAGAGGTGAAATGAAGCGAGCGGAATGAGGTGATGTAAATACAAGTATAGGAGGTAGAATGAGACTATCAATTTTGTTGCAACGGATATAACAAATGTCTCATTCCACCTCTATCGGACATGAAATGAGACATTTACGGGATGTGTCTTTTCAATATGGCTTGGTTGCTTGATTTTCTCAATCATATCCTCACTATTTTCAAAAATCTCCAGGACATAGCTCCGTCTGTTGCAGGATTCAGCCGCGTGAGTCCTGCAACAGAACAACCCAAGTCCTGCCACTTTTTTTATCTCGTAAATAGACAATTTAAGGGATTTTTCTTCTTTTTAGTCACTGTCTCAACAACTCTAGCGACATCATCCACTTCACAGGCGACTTTTATCCCTAACAAAAGAAATAATCATATCAGAAATAGGAAGAAACTCACTATTTTTCTATTATTCCGCTCTTTACTATAAAAATGATAAAGGAAATTATCATATTATCAAGATTATTATATAAATTTGTCGCAATAATCTCTCATAGACATGAACATATCATCTTACCTAAAAAAAATACCAGAGTTTTCTGATTCAAACTTTGTAAAAGCCAGTTATATTTGTGGAGGAACATTATCTGCAATTGTCATATTCTTCATTATCGAAATGTTTAGCGCAGATGATTTTGGCATTACTATCGAATGGAATATTTTTGAATCGGCATGGTTAGGTATTTTATTCCCTATAGGATTTGTGCTCGCCATTGCAAATTGGGGGAAGTTTGGACATTGGAGTACTCAAGCATATGATGTATACAAGGATGAATATGGCAGAAAACACACGGAGAAGAACCAAGACATGATAGAGACGATGTTCAATTCTATAATATGGCCACTTGTAGGACATTTCCTTATCGAACCGACGCTCTATGCTTGCATCATATATTATCCGTTAATGTGTGTGTTTGCCATACTTGATGCCGTATTGCCTTTTGTTATTTCTTTAGCTCTTATAGGTCTGTCGGCAGGAGTTTTGTTGAGCAGTCGTTATTTTATGCAAATGCGTTATCGCTCTTTGGTTATTGTATGTATAACGTTTTTTATAGGCGGGGGATTATTGTGGGCATCCATTGAAATGAACCGTTCCAGAAACCCTCAAACAGAAACGGTTCAAACTCAAAATCAATCTGATGACAATGACATGTTTGATGAGCAAACAATAAAGGCTCAATAGGGATTAAGTGGAGAGGGGATTAAAACATTCACTTTAGCTTTAAAATTTATACCCTATGGTTACATAACCAACTGAGTTACATCCTTTGACGTATTCATCTTCTATTATAGGAATAAATCCTGGCTCATATTCAAAGCCAAAGACGAAACGATGATATTCAAAATCAATCCCAACGTTAAGACCAAAATCAAAATGGCGGGTATAATATTCATATTCGCCCCATGCTCCAACTAACATACCTTCTACAATACTCTCATTCTTGTCTTTTCCAGAAAAAGCATAAGCTAAATAAATACCTGCTTTAAATACCATATTCCAATAATTACTCAAATTTAGCCGATAAGCAACATTTATCGGTATTTGTGCATAATAAAGAAATAGATCGTAATCAACACATGCCTTATCATCTACGAACTTTACTCCTTTTCCAGCTATTTCTAACGAAGACATCAATAACCAATCGGCATCG
This sequence comes from Bacteroidaceae bacterium, assembly GCA_017472635.1. GTDB lineage: Bacteria > Bacteroidota > Bacteroidia > Bacteroidales > Bacteroidaceae > Phocaeicola_A. The sequence continues at coordinate 32,820 of JAFUPU010000002.1, read as the reverse complement.
AAGGGTATCTCAAGTCCCATTCCTACTTTACCCACTATTTTTGTTTTAATATCAATATCTCCGTCATATTCCGTACCAACAGAGGAAGAACCTACCCCTCCCCTAACATGCCAAGTAATTTGCGCTGACACACTCCATGCTATCATACTAGCAAACACCAGAATTATAATTCTTCTCATACAATCTTCAATAATGAGAATAGCATTCTATCAATCCAGCAATATCACCGTGGTAGGTTGGTTACGGCAGCTGGTCATGGTCCATCCTACCGGACCGCCAATGAAGGTGGGGTCGCATACGACGAACTTCTGGTCGTTGACTTGGATGAAGTCGCCCTTCACCTCGTCGTTGAAGCAGACAGCCGTAGCCAAATGACCGGGATAGTGGACAAGCACCACCTTCAACCCTAACAGGTCGCGCACCAGACGTGAGAAGAGTACCGAACGGTCTTCACAGTCGGCATAGGGATAGTAGAGACTCTCTTCGGCAAAGAAGGCACGGTCGTCACCCCACACCTTTTCGTCGTACTCATAGGTAAGCCCTGTCTGTACGAAATTGAGCAGGCGGTTGGCTGCCTCTTTCTCCGAGAGTCCGGCAATCACCTGTTGCAGTGCCGGATAGAGCGACTGCTTGATATCTTCCGCCAATGGGGTGTTGGCATATATCGCCCAACGGGTCATGAAGTTATCGTCAATCTCAGAACCCGAGCGTGGATAGCTGTCGTAGAAGTCGATGAGGTTTTTGTTTATCTGCACAGTAGCTTTCACATTGGCATAACGTGCCGACTGCAGGGTGCGCTCTTTGGTCTGTCCTACATCGTAGCGGGGTGCCTTGCCCACCAACAGCGACATGGGACGCTCTTTGGGGAAGGTAGCCTTACAGATGTGCAGGCTCTCTTCTTCGCAGTCGATGGTATAGTAACTCTCGTTGTCTATGACGAAATAGGTGTATCCGTAGATGTGGTGCTTGCTGGCATAAAGCATATAAAGGCGTCCGCTATCGCCCCTTGCCATACGCATCTTATAGCCCGACTGGCAATAGATGTAAGAGGTAAGCAACACAGCCTCGTTGGTGCCCTTACCAAAGAACGAGCGTCCCAACGTGCGCAACATATCGAGGTATGCCCAGTCGCAGAGCTGATATTTGTTACGCAGTTCCAGGCAATCAAACAGCAGGTTGTCAAACTCAACCTTCGAGCAATGTTCCCAAGCCTTTGCCACGCTCTCTTCGGTGCAGTCGTTCATACGGAAGCGATGCTTGTCGCCCAACCGTACAGTGGCTTGTGTACCCCGGAAAGTGAAGGTGAAAGTGGTCTCCTCTTCTATCTCGGGCAGTGGCACCTCTTTAATAGGTTCCACCGGCTCTGGTTGAGGTTCGGGCATCTTATAAGGAACTATCTCAAACAGGGGCACCAACTTGTCTTGCAACACCAATTGACGGTCTTTCTCGGGCAAGAAGTCGGGCGGAATGGGTTTGCCGTCTTCAGGCATCACGCGGGGCGGCTCTACCCCTTTTTCTTCCCAATGCTGACGGATAAAGTCGGCATACTCTTGGTTGCACTTTTCGCGGAAGTCGCGGAACTGCTTTTTCCACAATGCGGTTGCCTCTTCAAACTGTTTGCGGAAGTCATCGATAGTCTGTGCCTGCATGGTCGTACAGCCAAACACCATAACGAATGCAATAATGAAATGTTTCTTATTCATAGTTGTATGTTTTGTTCCTATTCATTAAAACTTATACCCGGCGGTGAAATAGACAGCGGAGTTTTTGATGTCGACATCCGGCAACATGGAGACAAAGCCGAGTTCGTACTCCAAGCCAAAGACAAAGCGATGATACTCAAAGTCAACACCGATATCGATACCGACATCTATCTTATTGGCATCCAAATCGCTCAAGTCTACCTCTTGTTCTTCACCCATAAATTCAATTTTGTCTTTTGCCGAGAGCAACAGCGCTACGTAAGGTCCTGCCTTGATTGTCATGTTCCAACGGGGATTCAGGTTCAGCCGGTAAGCCACCAGCACGGGAATCTGCAGGTACGACTCATTCAACGTCTCTTTATAATCGAAATCAGGCGTTTCCCATACGGCTCCCTTCCAAGCCATCTCCAACGACGGCATCAGCGACCAGTCGGAAGCAAAAGGAACCTCTATGCCAAACCCGATTTTACCTACGAATTTTTCATTCTCTTCATCTTCCCCCTCCATAATGCACGATGCCACGCCCACGCCACCTTTTACATTCCAAGTCACTTGGGCTGAGGCGGTCAATGCCATTAGGGCTACAACCAACAGGGTTACAAGCTTTTTCATACTGTTTCTTTATTATATTATGGATTAAACGAACTGTTTTCAAAAATAGATTTCCTTCCACTTCTCTGTCATGGCATCGGAGGCATTGACCGAGGGTGTCTGCAGTTTCTGGTTCTCGTCAAACGAAGTCTGCATCACGTTGGCGTTGACAAACTTGAAGAGTTCTTCGAGGGTAACATCGCCTTTGGTCTGCGACAGCTTGTTCAACAAGAAATAAGTGAACATACCATGCTGGTGCTTTTCGTAGGCATGGGCTGTCTCTTCTTTGCTGGCAGCCGAGAGCACTACCACATTACCGGTCAGTTCCTCTTCGTCAGGTGCATAGGCTACACCACGCCCGGCTATCAGCATCTCCTCCTTACCACGCTGCACACCACTGAAACAGGCATCGAGCAACACCGTGCAGCTTGCCACATTCAGCCGTCCCAACTGACGGTAAAGGTCACTCATCTTGAAACAGGTAGAAATCTCTTTCGGATAGGCATCGGTAGGTATCAGATAAGCAGCCTTGTCTTGGTCGTTAGGCATACCATGTCCGGCATAGTAGAAGATGAGCCTTCCCTTTCCCTGAGTGACCTTGGCAGCATTCTCCATAAAGGCAATGGCACGCTTCATGTCGGTATATGAAGCATCGAGGAAGGTGCGGATGCGCTTCTCGGGTATTCCCAACGTCTTTACGCAATACTCCTTGAATACCCGTCCGTCGTTCAATGCATAATCTACCTTAGGAACATCGGTATAGTTCTCGTTGGCGATAATCACACAATAGGTGTCGCCATTGTAGCGCGTATTCTCGGGTATATTCTTGTCTACGTTGATGTTCAAGCGCGCCAACTCTTCTTGTCTTCTACGCTCTTCTGCCAAGCGGAGTGCCTCTTGTTCACGTTTCACTTTCGCCAACCGTTCCTGCTCTTTGCGTTGCTCTTCAGCCAAAGCCAGTTGACGTTTTCGCTCTTCCTCTGCCAGGCGTGCTTCCTCTTTCTCTTTACGGATACGCTCTTCCTCAGCAGCCTTCAGTTGTGCCAATCGCAACTGTTCAGCCTCTTTTGCCTGCTGTTCTGCTTGCTTGCGCGCCTCCTCTTCTGCTTTTTCACGGGCTTTGCGTTCTTTCTCCTGACGTTTCAGGTCTACCGACGGCACGCTCGGTTTCTTCGGAGAGAGGCTCAAAGCATTGATATTGACTGTCACTTCCTTCTGTTCCTTTTTGGACTCAACCTCCCGTTTTGCCAACAGGGTATTGTCCGAACGAGATGACTTGCCCGGTTCTATACTCTTTCCGTCACGCAGGTCTGCCTCGCTCAAAGCAGCAGAGGCAAGGTTGAAGGTCATCCCTTTGTTTTCACGGAAAGCATTCTTCCCTACCCGCTTGATGGACGAAGGAAGTATCACCTCTTTGAGTTTGCGGAACTCATTGAACGAATAGGCATCGATTTGTTCTACGCCCTCTTCGACGAGCAACGAGGTTGCCAGATAGTTATGACCATTGATGAAGGTGTCTATCCGCTTCACCGGATACGATTTCCCCTCATGAGAAACGTTGGCAGGTATCACCACCTTGTCGGCATCAACATCAAACTGAGTGATGCATACATAACTCTTCTTTTCGACCTTACACCTGAAGGTCACCCCCTTATAGGTGTAACTGAAACGTTGTGCCATCCCGGCTACCGCAAACAGGCATGCTAACAAAAAGAATATTGTTTTCTTCATATCTATGTTATTTCATGTTTATCGTAATTTCATCTTTTCCCACTTCCCATCCATGTTTACCGATGCTGAAGTGACCGGTGTCTGTGACTTGCTGTTCACCACTATAGAACGACGGCTGACCTGTTGCTTCAGGTAAGTAGCCAACTCACCGTATGAAACATTACCTTTGGTCTCTTTCAGTTTCTTCAACAGGTAATAGGTAAAGAGCCCGTGTCCCTTTTCAGCATAGGGATAAGCCGTTTCATCGCCTTGTGCTGCCGAGAAGACAACCATGTTTCCTTGTGGTGCTTCTTCCTCCACATAGATGGCTACGCCACGAGCTGCCGCCAACATGCCATCGCCACGCAACGAGCCGCTGAAGCAGGCATCCATAAAAACAGTAACAGCTTTGGCAGGCATGGCACCCAATGTAGCATAGAGTGTTTCCAGGCTATAGCCGGTCTTCACATTGTTGCCCACACCATCTACCGGCAACAGATAAGAACTTCCGGTAGCTTCATCGGGTATCCCGTGTCCGGCATAATAGACAATAATGTTGGCTTGTCCTTCATAGACTCTGGCAACCTTACCCACCCAATCTATCTCTGCCTGTATATTGTTGAGTGTTGCATTTTCACGCAGGTGGATATTCTCTTCAGGAATGCCCAACACATTCTGGCAATAACTTTTGAATGTACGTCCATCATTGAGGGCATAATGTACCGCACTCTCTGTCTGATAATACTCATTGGCTATGATGATGGCAAAGGTACTTTCATTACTTCCCGATACAGTGGGGATATCTATATCAACGTCGGAGGAAGCAAGAGAGCTTGGAACTGTCGGATTCGGTTGTTTCCCTTCTGGTACTTTCGGGGTAGATTCTGCAACATCCTTTGTGAGCAGTTGGGCATAGTCTACGACTAAATACTTACTTTCGGAATAGAGGTCTTTTCCCAATTTGATTGTAGCATTAGGCAACGTCAGTTTCTTTAACTTCGTACAATGTCCGAAAGCACGATCTCCAATAGATTTAACGGAAGCAGGAATCTCTACACTCGTAACCGAAGAGCGAAAGAAGGCATAATCTCCAATGCTTTGCACAGTATTAGGGATTATCACCTGATCTATATTCCGAAAACCTGCAAAAGCAGCCCGTCCGATGTATGTAACAGTATACTCATAGCCGTCTATTGCTACAGTAGCAGGAATATTTAATACCCTTATATTTTTAACATTTGCCAACTTACGTTTCCATTCATACATCGGATACTTTCGTTCATCCACCCGATATTCATAATCAACAATGGCAGCTGTCATGTTGTTATTGTCAACCGACAAATTAAACTCAGTACCTTCTATATTGATACTGTGTTGGGCATAAGCCGATGTTGATATAACGGCAAAAAACAGAAGTAATATCCTATTCTTCATCTTATTCCAACTTATTTCCTTATTTAGAAACCATATGTTAAACCGGTAGAAATAATAGGAGCAATTGATATATTCCCACCGACTTCCAATTGCCACGAAAGCCTGTAACCAATTCGCCAATCAACTCCCACTCCTGCCTGCATATAAAATTCGGTTTCATCGTATTTATTATAGGTCGCATCAGGTAAATCATATTCAGCCTGTCCTCCTCCAACTCCTATAAAAGCATAAGGTCTGAAGGGTCTGGGAGACATAAAGAATCCATGCAGATTGACTCCGAAGATATCCGTATAACCTGCTTTATCATCTTGTTTACGTTGATAAGAAGGCTCAACCCGAAAATAATCATGAAAATTATATTGGTATTTCACCCCAAAAAAGAGACCTCCAAACATTCCAAATATTTCATCATGTCCTGCATCGTATGCTTTCATCGCAACATCCACCCCTACAGCATGTCTGCCTTTTTGAGCAAAACCAACAAGACTCACCATCAGTAATAGTGAAACAAGTATTATTTTTTTCATGATCTATTCTTTCTTTCTACACGTTATACTTTTAATCTCTACCCGCATTTCATTGTCTTTGACACGACACTTGGTCAGCCATTTCTGAAATTTCTCTATTGTCAACGAGTTAGGCAACATAAGGTCGGTTCCCTCTTTTTGACTGACCGGATTGTCTAAAGCCTTGAAGAACCGGTTAGGCGAAAAGAGGATATAAAGATAGTTTACCTCAACCTCGTCGTGGCAGGTTGCCATATATTCAGAAACCCGTTGTCCGCGTGGAGCTGACCTTTTTGAGAAGAAACAATATTGCTTTTCACGCTTGACCTGCACCTGCCCATCGTCGTCATAGCGGTCGGGCAACAAACGAAAGGCTCTTCCCGAAATGTTGTCTACCATATATACAGCCACATATCCATTGACCGGTGCACGGAATGAGAGATAAAACTTCTCGCCATGCCGAAACTCGTATTTCTCAGACTGCGGGTCGGCATGATTGTAGAGTAGTTTTGCCTCGAAATCTACTGCAGCCGACTTTATTTCCCGAATGCGTCCCTTCACCTTACAGGTGACTACATGCATTTTTTTCTCTGCATCCCAATCTTCTTTGAACTCCGGTTCGCCAATGGTCTCCAACCACTCGCCCTTGACCTCCGTGCCACCCAACGCTTCAAAATCGATAGACGATTCACCGTCCCGGTTTACCACATGGGTGATATCGGTTTGAGTAACCAACGTCCCAAACTCATCGGCTATGGCTTGCAGCTTGGCACGTTCGAGTGCTTTCTCACATGCAGCTTCAAGAGACTCGTTGCGAGAAGCTATATATATATAGGTAGCCTCTACGGTCTTGGTGTTGTGTGCCGGCAACACTCCACAGAGCATTGCCAGCACACACATTGCAAGTAAGCGTAACTTCATTCTTTATTTCTCGCCCAGCTTGTTCAACAATTCTTCCAGCTTTCCAAGCAGTGCATCGCCCTTGTCCTGCATGCCTTGACGGATTGCTTTCTTAGCTGCCTCGATGGCAAGGTCGTTGCTATAGGCAATACGCACCAACACCTCTTTTTTGTTGTTACTCAAGTCACGATACATCTCTGTGACAGTGATCGTACGACCAATGTTTTGTGAAATCAGTGCTTTGCTTGCCATCGTTGTCTCGGTCAGCGAAGCAGCCTCACCGGCAGTCAGTTGCTTGTTTGAAACCATGTTGTCAATCAGTCCACTCACTTCGGTCTGCACGTTTCCTGCCAAATTCTGTTTTGCCAGCGCTATCGCCTGTACCTTGGCGGCATCATAGTTTTCCCCAATGCTCATAGCCTCACTCATCAGGTACTTTGGATATCCGTCATCGTCTACCTCATACTGCATAGCAAACGAACGGTCAAGCTGCTTCTCCATAGGCAGTGCACCAGGAGCCACTTCCCAATCTTCACGCTTCAGGCGCTTTGCCTCTTTGCGTGCCTCTTTGGTCACTTTCTTGGTCACTTCATCGCGAGTCATTTTTGCGATTTCCTTACGTTGTTCTCTCTTTTCTTCGGCAGTCTGTGCATAAGTAGCAGCAGTTCCGCACAACATCAATGCCATGGCGGCAATCATAAACTTTTTCATGTCTCTATTGTTTTAACGATTAACTAATCAGTTTCACCACCTGATAGCAGAAAGGGGAAAATAGTGAAAGTAGTATCCTAAGCCTCAGACATATAAAAGAAGCGCAAGCACACCTTTTATGCCCTTCGTCGTTGAGGTCTTAGGATACCCGATTATACAAAGTAACAAGATGCACCTGCGCTATGCGCAGGCATCTGCCATCTTATTCTTACCGTATAATCTTTGAAAGTTCCTAAGTTTCAACGACGATATAGAATAATAGCAAACGCTATATCTTTTCCGCAATGTCAGTTTTAGCCCACCACTATAGGCTAATTATTCGCAAAAGTAGTCTTAATATATGAATAAAGAGAAAAATGAGTGTTAAAAATCGTTTCCCTCCTGAATCTTTGTATCCTTTTTGGGCTGATTATTCATTTTGCATATCATTCATCGAATTAATATTCAAAAAGATGACCGGATATCGTTACATCCGCAGCAAAAGACATCTGCTGCTACTATAGATAAGGCTTGCATAGCCTGACAGGCAGGTTTAAGGCAGCAAAAATCCCCTTCTATAATATCGTATCACACGTGTAAGACGAGTTTATCACTTGGGTGATGCGAATATATCACCCGGGTGATAAGGGTCTATCACTCGGGTGAGACGGCATAAGAAGATTACTCTTCAAGTATATTTAATATATGCTCTATACATATACAAATCTATAAATCAACCAACAAGAGCATAATTCAAGGAAGGAGTATCTGGAATAGGCTTTCCACCAGCAAATACAAAGTAAATGGAAGCATCTTGAAACAGCAATATTCACACAAAAAAAGAGGGTGCATCACACCCTCTTTAAGTTTAATAACAGCTGAATTATCAGACATTTATATTTATCGACGTTGACGACGGACTGAAACACGAGGCGCTGAAGAGCTGCTTTTCTCTTTCTTCTGCTTTTTCTCTACCTTTTCTGTGTCATCTTCTTTTTCTCTGTTGCGCGATGCACGACGGCTGGTTTTCTTCTCTTTCTTGGTCACAGTGGTAGAGTCGGAAGCTTCTTCGACTTCGGGTTCATCTTTTTCCCACAAGTTGCGCTCGAAAGCCACTAACTGGCTTTCTATCTTTTTCTGCTCCTTGGCAATAGCACTGTCGCCCTGACAATATTGGGCTATGGTAAGATTGCGCAAGTTGGTAGTCTTATAGATATCTCCTTTGTAACGACGGGTAACAAAGAAGTCGTTGATGCTCATGTTGGTTGCATTGTTGTAACTGCTGGTCATAACCCCCATCTGCTCAAGATATGAACACACCTCGTCATAGTTTATCCAAAACATGGGATAACGTGTTGCCTGTTCAGAGAATCCGTCATCGCGATGGAGCACCGGGCAGAGTGCAGTCACACGAGTCTGATAGGTAGCTGTACGGTGGTCGTAAAACGAACTCTCCTTGATGTAATAGCTGAGCACCTCAGACGAGGGGATATCACTGTTTTCTACAACAAACTTCTTGTCCTTCTCTTCATAAAGGATATGAAAACGGTCAAGTACATCCTTTACCTTGATGCGCTGGTCGGTAGTGAGAATTTCAGTACCATCCAGCCGATATTCATATGCAGGAATCTGGTCATCCAATAACAATTTGAAAAGCAAGGTAAAAAGATTCATCTGTCCATTCATAGGCTCAACCGGATAGTAAAGCACGGCATTTTGGTCTTTTTCAAGGTCCAATGTGCGGTATACATCACGTTTCCATACCACATTTTCAGGCATCTGCGTACGCACATTATACTGCAACTTGGCACGTTCGGAGAGCGCCACTGCTGCGCTGTTCTCCTTTTTCTCTTCTTTTTCTTGTGTACGTCTGCGAGGAGGCTGTGCCATCGTCTGCAATGACACACAAGCCACCATGGCTATGAATAAAATACGTTTCATCGTCATCATATATGCTGTTTCTTTTTTTATCATTGTACTTTCACCTCAAGCACCGAAGTCAGTTCACGTTCTACTCCATCAGGTCCTACGGCTTTGACACCACGGATAAAAAATCTCTTTCCGCGTGACAACTTACGGAAAAGGTCTTTCTGACGAGCTGAGAAGCTGGCTCCTGCCGACACTTCGGGTACGGCATTACCCATGTTGTCAAAGAAAAGGGTTTCAAAACTGATTACCCGGAAACCGATGTTGAGCAATCCGTCATCGATTGCAGCCACTATACCTTCAGAAGCCAACAATTGTCCTTTCAGAATAGCAGCCCCACCACCGCGGTAACGTTTCACATTGCCATCCTGGTCGGTATACTCGATGAAAGGCATCGGGTCGGGTAATGAACGTACACGGAATGCATGTTTTGCCATAACCTGTGTGCGTCCCTCCATTTCTGCAGAAACGGTGATTTCGGCATCCTGCCCGATAGTAGCCGGACGAGCTATATATCCACCGGCAACAGGTTTTAAGGTACCATTAGACATCGTTGCATGAATGCGGTTGTTAGGAACTCCCGGTACTGAAATGCTGATAGGGTTGTCATATCCGGCATAAAGCACATTCATCAAGGTTGCCGAAACGGTTGCTGAAGGCTCTACTACTGTATATTTTTGGGAAAAGTCTCGACGAAGCACTTCTCCATTGCCATGGTCAAGTTCAAGATATCCGTCTAACGTATAGTCTCCGGTAGCATTACAGATAGCCTCATAATATCCGGTCTCTGAGTCAAATGGTTTTCCGTCTATGAATATTTTCGGTCGTTGTGTAGAGTCTACAGCTGCCAAAATAATTTGAGCTGCAAATTTGCCCCCACGCACCACGCTTTGCGAATTGGGAATAACATAAGCATTGATTTCGTTTACACGCAGGTCGCCCACATCAATATTGTTTTCCAAGGTATGTAACACTTCGCCTTCGGCATAGCGTACATCGTTCTGCAACTTGGTAAGCAAGGTTACAGCTGCCACAACCGGTGTATTTTCAAACATATATTCCTGCCAATTCTTGCCTTGCAACAATCCACGCTTGGGCACCTCAGTGCTGAGATTGTCGTTGATAATCCTACGCTTGATAGTGTCGGTTACCATCTTCAAAATCTCTTCACGATAATGGTTGATGTCATCATACACTTCTCCTCCTCTTCCACTTACAGGTGACAACATGACTGTAGTTGCAGCATCCAAGTCCTCTTTGTTTTCTATATTTCTCACATCTCCATCATCGCCATCTGATCTATGCACGATGCGTTCTTTCAACTCTTCAGCCAAATTATATAAAGAGTCTGAAATGCTTTTCACATATTGAGCCCGCTCATGCCATTCGCCCACCTTCTCAGGGTTTTTCTCCATATATTCGGCAAAATTGCTATAGATGGTCTGATTCTGCACAGATGCATTGTTGGTCGAACGATTCAGACTCTCATCGACCAACGAAAATCCGTTGAGCACATCTGAAGAGACATTCAATGCCAACATAGCCAGCAACACCAGATACATCAGATTGATCATCTTCTGACGTGGGCTTTCTCTATGATTATTTCCTGCCATAGGTAAATCTAAAAGTTAAGAATTAAAGCCTAAAGCCCTGCTTTATGCCTTCAGATTCATGTTCATGTTTGTAGTCATTGCCTCCAGCATACGGGTATATACCGCATTGAGCTCTTCAATACGTTTTACCATCTTGCGGTTTTCTTCGTTAATCTGGTCAATCGTTGCCATCTGTGCACTGACAGTACGGAACTGCAACTCGTACATGGCATTGATGCCTGTGATATTACGGTTCATCACGGTCATCTCTTCGGTCTCACCAGTCATCAGTTCAGCTTGCTTTGATACCTTTTCAAGTGTTTCGGTAAGTTTCTGCAACTGCTCTACATACTTGGCTGTAGCCTCTTCCATCTCAGTAGTGAAAGGTTGTCCGCCAACGGGACCGCCTACGTAGCTACCACCGCTGCCACCCAAAACAACCGGACCACTTGCACCACCAGTCATAGAAGCCATATCTTCCGGAACCTCTCCAGCAACTGCGGCAACAGACACATTGCCTCCTACAGGAGTACCACCGCCTACGACTGCACCACCGCCACCTGAAATAATGACGGTGCCTCCGCCAACAACACCGCTTCCACCGGATACATTGTCACCTGAGAGTTCCCTCTCTGCTGCATCAACTTCAGCAATCTCACGTTGCAATTCGGCATCAAACGGACGGTCGAAACCTGAGATAAAGAAGACAAACACCTCGGTACCCATACCGATAAACAACATGATATCACCTCCCGGCAAGTGGGTAATCTTAAACAAGGCACCCAACACAACCACAGCTGCTCCCCAGCTGTAGGCGTAGTTCATGAATGTCTTACCAGAAACGCTATTTAACCAACGTTGTATCTTAGCCAAAAAATTGAGCTGCTTAATACCTGCCATATTATTTGAGTTTTAAAATTCTTGCGTTTTACCCTCTTCACTATTTACTGTTTTGAGGAATCCAATAACACACAAGACTATAGTTTATTATCTTTTTTGTTTTTTATTACTGTTTCCCACTTGTGTGCGTACACAACGGAATCCGATGTATGAACGGGTTTCATTCTGATACTCATAGGTACGCCATGCTGAACGGATAAAAGTTTCAGGATCTTTCCACGAACCACCACGCACACTCTTTTTCTTCATGTTGTAGGGGTCTTCTTTAGCCGCATTATATTCAAGGCTCGGGTTCACGTCACTCATCGACAAAACACCTGCTTCGGTGTAGACCGTCGATGTCCACTCTGCCACATTTCCTGCCATGTCATACAGACCATTGGAATTGGCATCATAGGTCTTTACACGCGATGTTATCAGATTACCATCTTTAGTATAGTTTCCACGATCGGGCTTGAAGTTTGCAAAGAAACAGCCATCTTCATTCTTCGAATTCTGACTTTTCCAAGGGAAAGGATTGCCCTCTCTTCCACGGGCTGCATATTCCCATTCAACCTCCGTCGGCAAACGGTAACGTTGGATATAACGGGCATTTCTTCCCAAACCGCGCAACAAGAAATCAGTACGCCATGCACAAAATGCATTCGCCTGCTCCCAACTAACACCCACCACAGGATAATCACTATAGTTCGGATGATTGAAATAGAGGCGCATATAAGCCTCGTTGTTGGCATTATTGAAATCATTTACCCAACAAGTAGTGTCGGGATAGATATTTACAATATAGGTATGCAAGAAATCATGCAAACCACTAAGTGGACGCGTAATGGTTTCACGTACAATACGTCCGTCTTCATCAATGTAGGCAGTATCTTTTGATATCATCACCACTTCTTCAGGGTCGACTTGCACATCGGTATTTCTATTCCGTTCGCTGGGATTAATCCGATTTTTGCGCAATGCGGCCTGCACATAATCAAACACTTCATAACGATAGTTCATCTGACTGGCATCCAACATGCGGGTACCATCAATAGGGTGTATCTTATATACACTCTCTATGGCACGCAATTCATCCTCAGTAGGTTTCTTCCAAGGAATTGCCTTTTTCCAGTTAAGATGCGGAGTAATAGGCTCTCCATACTTGTCTTCTTCAATCTTATAAGTTTCATCACCACCATAGGCGGGGTCAGCCAGACGCTCACGGATAATAGAATCGCGCACCCAATATACAAACTGCCTGTACTCAGCATTCGTCACTTCCGTTTCATCCATCCAGAAAGCATCTACAGAAATCTCTTTCGTTGGGATAATGGTTCCCCAAAGACTGTCGTTTTCCTCAACACCCACTTTCAGCGAGCCGCGTTCTATCAAGGTCATGCCATATGGTGTGGGTTCACTCATGCTTGTACCACTTACTCCGGTCAGTTCGCCTCCAGATGCCATGGCGTTACGTCCTGACCCCATACACGATGAGAGCAGCACTACTGCAAGCATACTTAAAATGATAATTCCCTTTTTCATATTTTGGTTATTTTCTCTTTTCTACAAGATTCTTACACTCTTGTGTTTGTTTTTTCCTTTTTTAAAGAAGTCCAAGTCCATCTGATAGCCAATGAAGAGATTATGGTTTCCATTAGCAATCCCTATCTCGCTGGTAAACAACTCATAGGCATATCCGAAATTGACTCCTTGAAACAGACATCCCAACAAGACACTGCACGAGATACCCGGACTATACCCAAGCCCTCCATAATACTGTTTTCCATCGTTGGTATAAGTCAAACGCCCCGTAATGTCGGCACGCCACCCTACCCCATCACTCTGTAGCATCAAAGAGGGCTGTATGGAAAGTAACGGATTTCGCAACCGAATATTGCCTTCACCCATGAAATAATAGGTGGGATTTATCTGAAATTCATTCGTTTCATTCAACAATATCTCGGGAGAATTGAGATGTGAAACTGAAATACCAACCGAAAAATAGCGGTGTACATAATGTATTCCGACTCCAATATCAAGCCCTGAACCCGTTGCATCAGACGTAGGGAATGCCGGATCACTTTCTGCTGAACCTTCAGCCTCACCAAAGTCTACCTTACTCCCATCAAATCCCTCACTCAACAATCCCAACTGAATGCCTCCGCTGATACGTCCTCCAAACAAACGGGTACGATAAGCATATTGGAACGCAAAACGTTGGTTGGTGAAAAGTCCTATAGTTTCATTGAAAAGGCTCAAACCTATGTTATGGCGTTCATTGAAAAACACAAGCGGCATATCTGCCCCAAAATACATAGTCTGTGGCGAGCGCTTAAACCCAGTCAGTTGGGAACTATAAGAACCACACAAGTTTAGTTTTCCTGACAACCCGATGCCTGCAGGGTTATAATAAGACTCCAAAGCCCAATACTGACCGAATTGCGCATCAAACTGTGCCTTCGCCCGTCCCCAACAGAGCAAAGACATCAACACCAATAGGAGTATCTTATTCCTCATCAACTACAAAAACGTTAAAAAAAGGATTTTATTCTATCTATCCGCCTTTTTTATCATCTGAAATCCATCCACACATCCATACAGAACCCTTCATCACCCTGCTTGATACGCACGTTTGATGGTTGACTACGGGGTCCCAACTGACTGATTGGTTTATACGACCGCATGGCTGGAATCTCAAGCAAGAAAGAGACGTTCCCCTCAGGCCAAGGCTCCATCGTATTGTCATTGTTGCCGATATGCACAGGTTCACGCGGTGTGAACAGATGCAAATAAAGCCCTTCGGTTGCACTATAGATTTCAAATGGCATAGAATCAGACTCGATGCTCGCCCAATAAATTTCGGCATGATACACTTTAAATTCAGGGTAGATAATCGGAGAAGCCCCTTCGCCATACTCACCCGTGATGGTATTGTTGTATTTCTTGCTATGCAAACCGAATTGGGTTCCCTTCACCCGATTCTTCCATACGCGATAAGGACCACGTCCCAACCAAGTCATACCTTCGGCTTGTTCCTCGGGATACGAGAAAGTCAACCCCAAATTCTTAGCACCTCCGGCATCCACAAACGCACCCTTATAGCGCTTACCATTCTCACTATTGAGCAAGACAGCCTGCATATTCAACAATCCATCAGGAGTCATACGCCATGCAATACTGTCTATACCTCCCCGATACTTGGCTACAAAAAGTGCCACATCACCTTCCATCCGGGCATAACTGCCTATCAATTCCGCTTTTATTCCTACTGGACGCGGACCATTGTTGAAAGCAATCTCTTTTCCTCCACTCACCAAAGAGAGCAATAAACCTTCTTGCATATCAAATGTAGCCGCAACATCCTTTGCTGAAAGGATGGCACGCCCCTCTTCCATCTTTACTGAAGCACCAACCCCTGATTGTCCCGATGGCAACCGGACGATATATTTCTCTGCCCGCTTTATCGGAGCAGACCATTGACATACGGTATCACCATGATGGTCTATTGCCATCAATTGCAACACATCACCATCAAAGAACCTTTCAGGCAGTTCAAATGCCGCCCACCCACGTTCTCCCGGAGATATAGCCGGAAGTTTCACTTCACCCTGGTGGAGCAACATAGAAACTGGATCTCCCTCTTGACTCAATGGTGAAATCACCTTATAGGTTGCATAACCCATCCGACAATCAGCCAACGAGGTATATAAAAAGGCATTTTCAACCATCACCCTTCCATCAAAAGAGGGAGTGACATGCAAACGTTCGATGCGAATGGGGGACCAAACCTCACGTACTGTAAAGAAACTTCCCTCTTTCTCACGATAAGCACCAACAATACCATCAGGTCCGTTACGACCATCGCTATCCAACACCCCGGCTTTGTCGGTCCGCTTCACAGCCTCATCGACATAACACCACAGATATCCTCCAGCAAAAAGGGGATTACGTGAATAACTCTCCCAGAAATCATCCAGACCTGCACCATGTCCACGGTCATACAATCCGTGCATAAATTCGGTAGGCATAAACACATTGTGTCCGTTGGCAAGCCGATAAGGACCGGTCTGGTAAGCCGGATAATGGTTTGTGTCAAATCCGTCAAAATCAGCCCAAGGGTGCACAACATGTCTTTTCTGCGGGTCAAAATCTGCAAACCGTTTATCTACAGAGGTATTCCATCCTCCCTCATTTCCATTGCTCCACAAATAGAGGCAGGGATGATTGACATCGCGCATCACCATCTCACGCAACAGTTTTATCGCGGTTGTGTCGTCATACCGGGTCTGCCACCCAGGCAGCTCATTAAGATAGAGCAGACCTAACGAGTCACACACATCCAAGAAATGATTGTCTGGAGGGTAATGCGAACGCACCGCATTCATGTTCATCTCTTTAATGAGCATAGCATCTTGCAAACTCAATGCCTTTGAGGTCGTGCGTCCACTCTCGGGGTGAAAAGAATGTCGGTTGGTACCTTTGGCTATCGCGCGTACATTATTTATATATATACCATCGTGCCGACGAAACTCCACTGTGCGGAATCCGATACGTTCGGTCACTTGATGTAATGCTTTTCCATCGGCAGCACATAATGTCAACGTGAGATTATAAAGATTGGGATGCTCCGGATTCCATGGTTTTACTCCTTCCCAACAGACCTGCACTTGTTGCTTTTGATCATTAGTCAACGACAACATACGCACCTGTGTCTCTTCTCCCTCCTTTCCTCCATTCATCATCGAAGGCGCTTCACAAAGTTCCATTTTTAACGTCGTCCCATTCTTGATTCCTTCTAAAAGCAGTTCTGCATTCAGCGTACCATCCATACGGGGGTCAACAGCCACATGACTGATATGGCTCTGTGGAAAAGCCTTCAAATAGACAGGACGATAGATTCCTCCAAAGAGCCACCAGTCTGCCATCCGTTCTGCCGAGTTTACCGACTTGTTTGCTGATTCTTTGTGAACCATCACCTCTAATTTATTTTTCTTTCCAGGCAGAAGCAAGTCGGTAACCTCATATTCAAACTGGCAAAATCCACCTTGATGGACAGGACCGGCACTTTGCCCGTTTATCCATACCTCCGCATCAGTCATCACGCCTTCAAACACAATGAAGACGCGCTTCTCTCCCCATCCTTCCGGTACTTTAAAAGAGGTACGATACTCTCCGGTTTCACTTGCAGGTTTGGCACCTTTTACTTTGTAATACCTCCCATAAGTATATGCACCAAACCCTTGTTGTTCCCAACACGAAGGAACCTCTATCTTTTTCCACTTTCCTGAATTCATACCTTCCGAACAACGGAAGTCCCATGTACGTGTATCATCAGATCCGGTACCAGAAAGGAACAGGCGCTCAGTCTTTTGTGCCAATGCCGATGTCACCATCAACCACACACTTACCGAAATCAACAACCAATAGTTTCTCATGTTTTATCTTTATCTACCATTATTAAATTGCATTTCTCCGCAAAGATAAGCATTTATTCCCGAATACCTTACCAACTATGATAGAAATTTAGATTAAGAGGTATATAACAAGAGTCTGTACAAACAAAGACTTCTTGTTTATACAGACTCTTTATATAATTGGTGCAAGTTAAAACATCACCAACGGTCTTAACTTATCTCTTATGATTCTTCAAACGTGAACCGAATACAAAGTTTCTTTTTTGAGACTTTTCAGTCCGGGTTACTTTCGCTTGATAGTCATCTATATCCCCTTGCTCTTCAATCGTTCCATACGTAAAATAGTCACTGTTTACACGACGGATAGTACCATCATCATTGAAGCTGTAAGCATAATATGCGGTATAATCGTAAGAGTATTCTTCTTCGCCATCATATATTTCTACTTCCTCAAGTTCTACCTTTGCAGGAAGATAATCCGGTCCTTTTCCGAAAAGACCGATATAAGCACATACGGTGGCTTCATCCCCAAACAAATCATCTGCAAAAGTAGCATATTGCTTATGTTCATTTGCATACTCTCCATCTTCATAATCAAACGTAGCTGTTTCTTTATTCGTCCATCCCTCGTTATCCGAAGCCACATATTCATACTTCACCAAACATCCGTCGTCCCAAGTAAGATTGATAGTTGAAGTTCCACTCTCCCTTTCTGTTTCGCCATCATAAGCATATTCACCTGAATATTTTACCGTAACTTTAGTCAAATGCCCTTCACCATCATAAGCCAAATTTGAAGTAGAGGAATAGGAACCTCTCTCTCCTTCTTCATCCCACACTTCAGACAGGTGCATCTTGGAAATATAACCTTCTCCATTATATGACAAAGATGTCACCGATTTATCTGTTTCACCATAATCGTAATCTTCATAACATATCAGCTGGTTTGATGAAAATTCGTAAAGCGTCCAGTCATCCGTCGCATACTTTATCTTACCATCCTCTGAATAATAAAAGTTATAGTCGCCCGCTGACAATAGTTTCTCTCCACTTCCGGCAACAACCTCACCTACATCCGTATTGAGTGAACCACCACTCTCTTCGTCATCATCACTACAAGCCTGTAATACACACATTGAAGTTCCAACAAAAAGGAACATAAAGCATCTCTGCAAAAATTTTAAGTTAACCATATTATTACTGTTTTTAAATTAAAGGATTTATCTCATATACGTCAAAGCAATGCCAAAACTTTGATTATAACTATCATAAGTAGGCAATACCGATACATATTTTTTGCTGTCCAACTTAAATATTTTCCGATTAAGTGGTAACAGCCAATAACCAATCTTGGCACTTAAGATACCAAAGCCCGCACCTGCGACCACATCATTCAACCAATGTCTATCATTATATATACGAAGAAAGGCAACACTTGCAGCTACAGCATAAGCCCCTATTCCATACCCATTCCCATATTCCATCCTGACAAGTTCAGCTCCCATGAATGCTGTGGCAGTATGTCCTGAGGGGAAAGAGTTTGTAGCATTTGAATCAGGACGTTTCTCGTTAGAGAAGTATTTAACCCCACGCACCATCGCAGTCATTGCCAAAAAAGAGGTTGCCGAAATAGCGATTCGCTCCTTAAAATTATGTTTGCCTTTTACCCCTATAAAATCCAACCCTAAATGTGCAGCTGTCGGCAGATATTGCAAATAATCATCTGCATGCCATCGGCAATCACCTCTTAAACTCTCCATGCCATCCCGCACATCGTTTTTTATCGTACAAGCCCAACCATTATTAACTCCCCATGCACCGATTGTGACCAATGAAAGGGGAAGTATCAATTGAGTTGGCTTAAAATCTGTAATACTATCTGATTGTGCTTTAGCTGCATTCTGAAGTACCAATAGGATAAGTATCACCCAGAAAATTCTCTTCATTTATATACCAATTAATTGTTTGAGAGAGGGTGTAAAACAATCAATTGCCCTCTTCCTTAAATTCCTAATTTCACCATTGCAAAAGTATATAAAATCAAAAAGCAGAAGAGGGGAACCATAGTTCCATAAAAGCACTGAAATTGTCGCCAAAATGGAACTATACAGCCCTTTTATACATATTTATGCATAATGATAAGACTACTCGCGAAACTTTTGCTGATAATAAATCTTCATTAACAATTCCCTGGCATGCATCATTTCAGATAGTGAATCCAATGCACGAACATCTGGACTAAGCATCTGTTTCTCATTATACCCATAATAGTCTTTATTGCACTTGGTTGTATCCAACAAATTTTGACCGATAGAAAGATAAGAAACACCTTCATTTAGCACTAATGGCGCCAATGTTGGAAGAATGTCAAAATGAGAACCATACCGACATGTGACTTTTTTCTCCAGCTCTCTATCCATTCTGTAAACTCCAGGCAAATACAGGTACATCGGGACTGCATGTTTATAAACCTGCGGAACAACTTTATAGTTTAAGATACTGCGCACATTATGATCTCCTGTAGCCAACACAATCGTATTATCTGCCAAAGCACTACTTTTTACTTTTTCCAAGAAATCTCCTAAAGATTTATTAGTGTATTGTGCCCCCATCCCGTATTTCTTCAGTACAGCTCTATCTCCAGTCAGATAAGGAGACTCATACCATTTCTCGTTTAGCGGTGGAAGTCGCATATCTTCAGGATAAGTGAAAGGAGGATGATTGGTTGTTGTTAACGCAAGGATAAACTTTGGACGATCGTCATCGTTTCCTTCCAAATAGTGTTGTATGTAACTGAATAGAAATTCATCGTATACCCCAATTGCACTTGTAGTACTTCCCGAAATACTCTGCAAAATATTCCGCCTTCCTATAATGGTGTCAAAACTTTGATGTGAAAGTCCTTCCTGTACATTTTCCCACGTAGGATCCATCCCTGTTATGAATGCAGTACTGTAACCACTTTCTTTGAATGGATGCGCAATAGATGTTGGTAGGCTCCTGAAGCGATATCGTGAATTGAAAAAATGAGGATAAGGCATAGACATAGTGACAGTCTCCAACGAATAGATTGTTCCATTGCGTACAGATTGAATATTCCCCCAAAAAAGATCTTCTTCAAGATGTTTGCGCATCGAACATTGCAAATCAAGACTATCCCCCTTATCCATTTCAAGTAAAAATCGACTCCAACTTTCACACAGAATTATAAGGACATTAGGCTGCTTACGACCTTGTGCATGATTCCCTTTCGCTCTTGCAAACAGAACTTCTGTTACTTTCTTTTCGTTGTCATCTTCACACGAAATGGGAAATCCTGCAGTAGCAATTACTTCATCAAGCGTGGAAAACCCCTCTTGTTTCATCAGGTCTTCATCACTGTAAAGCCTAAAGTTGTTGATTTTTTCTTTATAGGCTTTTTTAAGAAGATACATTGCATTAGGAACTGCTTTGTTGATATTTTCATCCACCGAAACCACAAACGCCTCCACTTGAAGGGTATAACGTGTTATAGACCCTCTCATAAAGATGAAAGTCAAACAAATAATCATAGCTCCAAATGCGATTGTCATCCATGGTTTATTCAATTCAAAAGATTTAATAGAGAGATGTTTAATACGACTCCCGACCAACCAAATGACAAAGCTAATTGCACATATCACAATTAAAACGCCAAGCAAAGGATAGTCTTGCCACATAGTTTGCAATAATTCAAGAGGTCCTTCATTAAAGAAGTCAAAAAATACAATGTTATAGCGACTATTAAAATTTGCTTCAAAGAAGAACTCAGCAATCACAATGCCAGACAATATCGTCAACATAACAGTATAATACCATTGCATAAATACCGTAAATCTCTCTACCACCTTTTTCCCTAAGTAAAAAATGATAAGACTTCCCACAATAATGGGAAGTGAAATATATGTAATGGATTGAATATCAAATCTCCATGAATTCCATAAAAACAGAGGAACACTATTTGTATGATGAACCACAAGCGATTGAAGTGAATCGGAAAGATGTAAGATACGGGCTATACTTAAAAGCAAAATACCAACAGCTTGATAGCACCATATTTGTATATAAAGTGTCAGTAACGTTTCGGAGTATTCTTTCTGCTTCATAGACAAATAGAATTAGCCATTACACAAAAAGGGGATATGAACCTTTTCACACCCCCCTTTCTTCTTTTATCCCTATATTGTATTTTAGAAGTTGAAACCAATGGTCACAGAGGTAGCCTTCAATTTAGTCTCCACTGCCAATTCACTTAAATCACCTCCATAACTGATTCCTGCATAAAACTTGTTGAAATTGGCACCAACACCAATTTGCCAGCCTATCTGGAATCTTTTCCAAGCATCCTCCATATCATCATCGTCAAACAAGTCTAATTCTTCATCATATCCATCCATGGTCGCTTTTCCTGAAAGATTACCCCTCAAGTTAATTCCCACAAAAGGCATCACTGAAATCTGATCTGAAAAGGCATGTTTATATCCAATATTCAATGGAACATTCAAAGAGTGCAAAGTTATCTCCAGCTCATCTTCATCATAACCTGTATACTGATACCCTATTCCTGCCTCCAAAAACAAAGGAGTACTCTCTGACAATTTGAACGAGAATACATAATCTGCAGAAAAACCCGTTGCATCTTCATCTGATCCATCAAAATCAATTGTGACAGGTTTATACGACACTCTCAACCCCTGCCAAGTTCCGGCAGAACCTGTTGCTGTACTTACTGAAGTTTTTGAACCTGAGTTCATAAACTGAGCTGATACCATTGTTGAACATGCCAACAAACATACACTTAAATAAAACTTTAAATTCTTCATATAAAAAATATTTAATTAATGGTTAAAACTCATTTTCCAAACATTAGCAGCTCCTACAGCACTACCACGTTGTGAGACAAAATAAATATACTCTCCGCCTTTACCCCATGTAGGACTTAAATCATCTGCTGCATGATAAGTCAATTGAGTAAATTGAGTTCCGTCTAATCTACAAACAAAGATATCGGTATTCAAGAAATTGACATTCCCGGCAGAAATCTTGCTGCTTCCCACAAACAGAATCCATTCGCCACTGGGAGAAAGAGAAGGAGTCGTAAAACTTCTTTCAGAATCTGAGACTATACATTCTTCCACACCGGTCTGATAGTTTATTTTCCAAATCTCATTACGCCCCTCAGCATTAGACCTGCTACACAGAAAAGCTGATTCACCATATACCGGACAAGGATTCATTCCCGTTGTATAATTGGAAAGGAAATTGTTTTGTATATTGTAACTCCAAACGCTCACACTTTTAGCTTCTTGGCGAGCAAAAAAGATATGTTGCATATCAGAGGAATAAATAGGTGAATAATCATTATTCCCATTGGTAATTTGCCTACAAACATAGCCATTCGTCGCATCTGTCTGGAATATCTGATTTGTATTTCCTCTTTGTTCTGAAAAACAAATATGTTTTCCATCAGGAGAATAAGAAAAGTCAAGAACAGCAATCCGATTGGTCCGTTGGGTAGAGCTTCCCTGTTTCTCTAAATCCTTAATAAATATATTAGTTGCATTGTTTCGCTGGGACAAATATGCAATATGTTTCCCATCAGTCGAAATATCAAGTATTCTATTGGAAAGCCAGTTGATACTAGTAGATCCTCTTTTGACAAGAGGCATACATACATAATCACTGACTGTAGTAATAGGCGTAAATTCTATACCTGATTCCTCAGGTACAGACACGACCGAATAGTCAACTTGTTGAGCAGACAATCCGTTAACAAACAACAGACTTATAGTAATAAAAATAAAATGCTTTTTCATTTATACACTTTTTTAATCAACAAAACTTTTCAAATGCAAAAGTATATAAAATCAAAAAGCAGAAGAGGGGAACCATAGTTCCATAAAAGCACTGAAACTGTCGCCAAAATGGAACTATATAATTCTTTTTACTTGTTTATGTGGTAATTCTCAGATATGTCCAAAAAGAAATCGTGGTCAAGAATACAAGAGATACGCCAGAGCAAGTGGATATCGATATTTTCTTTTTGAAATATCTTATAGATATTAGGACGTGTACAGCATAGCTGGTTTGCAAACCAAGTGACAGTCCGTCCCTGGTTGTGCAATGTTTGTTTGATGAGCGTTCCAGCGTGAATCATACTCGTCTTTACTATACCTGCCTCTCATGATTCCCTAAAAAGAGTATTTTATCTAATTTGCAATATAAAAAAGACGTGGGAATCTGTACATTCGCTCGCTTCACGGTTAGAGGCTCCTAGGAATGTTGCCCGCAAGTCGAAACGAGCAACATAGAAACCCCACGCCGAATGTATAGATATGACAACCCTTGTTATCAAACGAATATACACAAACTAAAGTCTGCGCTATCAACCGACACAGGGAGGGATTGTATATAATACACCCAAGGGGCATTCACTGTTGCTTTGTATTGACTTGCTCTTGAAATTTTCCTAGGATTTCTAACCGTCAAAACCAAAGCGTCGTAAACGCCTTTCCATCATTATGTTCACCACAAGCCACCGGTCTTTCATCAGACTATGCACAAGTGGTAGTGCAAAGGTAATACATAAAATCCAATTGAGAACAAAAACCGATTAAAAAAAATAAGTTTTCACCAATTACAATTGTGCATTCACTAAGAAATAGGAGAAATAAGTCCTTCCACTATCACCAACGGTCTTATCTATATACCTTATTATATATAATAGACATTTGTCAAAGTTGGGGCTAAAAGAACTTTTCTCATGCTATCCGTTGGTAAATACAGAAAAAACACATACCTTTGCAACAACAGTTCCCACCACGCCTCTTGACAATGCGTACCACGGTGGGACTTCGTTTTTTACACTGGTTTGAAATACAGCAACAACCCATAGAATTACATAAAAAAAGAAGATGCCGGCAACTTTTATAGTTCCGGCATCTTCTATATCAGCCTGTTCTCAGTGCTTCTTAAAACGATTATCCATCAATATTCGTCTTCATCGAAGAAGAAATCCTCTTTACTGGGATAATCGGGCCAAATATCTTCTATTGATTCATAGATCTCACCCTCGTCTTCTATTTCCTGAAGATTCTCGATGACTTCGAGGGGAGCACCTGAGCGTACTGCATAATCTATGAGTTCGTCCTTAGAAGCTGGCCATGGAGCGTCTTCCAATTTAGATGCTAATTCTAATGTCCAATACATATCTTAAACTTGTTTTTTTAAATTTGGGCGCAAAAATAAAACAAAATTTCTCAATCACAAGATTTATTCCAGAAAAAATCATCCTTACCGGACATTCTATTCATTTTTCTTGCCAATACAAACAAATAATCAGAGAGACGGTTCAAAAAACCGGTCAATTCATCCGCTACCCCAATTCCACTTTCCTGTAAGGCAAAGACCCTACGTTCAAGCCTCCGGCATACGGTGCGACACACATGACACACCGCTTCGCCACGGGTGGCTCCCGGCAAAACAAAAGCGTGCAAGGGAGCCAGCTCTTGCTGAATGGCATCAATCAACTGCTCCAGCCTCTGCACATCCTCCGCCACGATGGTTGGTATCGAAGTCCAAAAAGGTGAATCTTCTTCAGTAGCCAACATGGTACCCAAGGTAAACAATTTGTGTTGCAACCAACGTACCTGCTCCACGTCTTCAGCTGTTGTCAGATAAGAGAGCAATACGCCCAGTTGTGCATTCAGCTCGTCTACCGTACCATAAGCCTCCAACCTCACGTGGGTTTTCGACACACGATTCCCTCCCACCAGGCTGGTAGTACCTCCATCACCGGTTTTGGTATAAATCTTCATATAAGTGTTACACTTTTATTCCAACGGAAGATTTTTTCCTTCCTCGCCAATCTCTTTATACAATGTACCGTTAACCTTCAGATTCTTTGCATTCTTCACATTCAGCACTTCGCCTTTCGTTTCGATACGCACATTTTCAAAAGAGACCCCTTTTGCCTGATTGATGACAATACCCTCTGTCGCTTCACTTACAATCACGTCCTTCACCGCTACGTTTTCAATCGGCATCTCGGGCAATCCATTGAAGAACATGGCCTTCTTTCCGGCTCCTTTGCAAGTCACATTAGAGATGTAGATATTGCGGAAAGCAGGTGTCTCTTCAGTCACAGGAGGAATCCCTTCCACTCCCTTTTTGCCTCCATAGAAGAGGTCGAACAACAGGGCTTCGTTGGGGATGTCAATCATGTTGATGTTGTTGATATAGATATTCTCCACAACGCCTCCTCTTCCACGGGTACTCTTGAAACGCAAGCCCACATCAGTTCCCAAGAATGTACAATCAGACACATAGATGTTCTTCACACCTCCCGACATCTCACTTCCCACAACAAATCCGCCATGTCCGTGCAATACCGTATTGTTTTTTACCACCACATTCTGGCAAGGCTCTCCTCTGCGGCGACCATCCTCATCTTTACCCGATTTGACACAGATGGCATCATCACCGGCATCAAACAGACAGTTCACCACCAGTGCATTCTTGCAAGACTCCAGGTCAAGGGCGTCACCATTCTGTGAATACCATGGGTTAAACACCTTCACGTTGTTCAACGTGATATCCTCACATGACAAAGGGTGCAGACACCACGCCGGCGAGTTCTTGAAAGTTACCCCTTCCAGCAATACGCGCTTGCTCTTGACGATGTTCAACAACACCGGGCGCAACCAGGGGCGAATCTCATCCCAAGCCTCCTCTGTTTCAATGCCTGTAGGATTGTTGAAGTCAGTGGTTGCCTTCGCACCTTTCAACGAACCGGAGGTCGGATACCAGATGTTTCCATCAACCACACCCCCCGACTTCACTAACTTGTCCCATTGGGCTGCTGTCATCTTGCTCTTCTTCACCGGACGCCAGCTGTCACCCGAGCCATCGAATGTACCGCTACCGGTAATTGCTATATTCTCTGCTCCGTAGGCATAAATAGGCGCCTGGCAACGACGTGTATTCAATCCCTCAAACGAGTTCTTGATGATGGGATACATCTTATAATCATCGCTGAACACAACCAGTGCATTGGGTTCGGTATAGAGATTCACATTGCTGAGCAAAACAATCGGACCTGTCAACCACACTCCGGCAGGGATAACTACCTTTCCTCCCCCCTTTTGGTTTACCTCTCTAATGGCATTGTTGATAGCTTCTGTATTCAACGAAATGCCGTCACCTTTCGCTCCAAAATCCTTGATATTTACCGAATAGTCAGGGAAAGAGGGTTGTTTTACCTCCTGCATCTCAAAAGGCAGGTTCTCATATACACTTTTACATATTTGTGCCGTAGCAGGCAAGCCGACCAATGGCAATGCCAAAGCGGCTACTGCCGCCATCTTTTTGATGAATCTTTTCATTGTATTTTATTCTTTTGTTACTGATTTCCACTCGTTTTCAGAAATTCACCACATAGTGTTGTTTCTTCTTCTCCATGTCAAAAAAGAGCAGCCCCACTTCATAGAGGTCAAACGTCACCCCTATGCGTGGATCGTTTACCACCGTCTTCCACCATTGCCGTTTTTCCTTATCGTCATGGATACCCTGAATCACTATCAACGTATGCTTGTCGACATAAGGAATTGCCATCTCCAACGCTTCGCGGTAATGAGGCGTGCAGGCAATATGCACCAATCCTACCGGGACATTCGAGTGCAACAGTTGTCCTAACGCATCCAACCGGGCATCAGCCACCAGTGCAACATTTCCATACCCTTCGACCAATTTTTCAAGTTGCTCGTCTATAGGGGTATGAGACACCGAAGTACACACCGCCTTCTTGTTTCCTGTAGCCAATGCACCAATGGTAAGTCCATTCCCGGTTCCTACCTCTATCACCGACTTCGGTTGCCACCAGTTTGCCAATCTGAAGAGCAGCCTCTCCACCCGCTTTTCATACGACGGACGCTGCTTTGACATTCTCTTGTGCAAGCGTCCCAACTCTGTATAGGCATAAAAGGGGCGACGCTCATTGATGACATCCGTTATCAAGTTGAATGCAAACGGAGAATGCACCCCATAGCCTTTCCGATAACGGAAACGGCTACACCACACATATGTACGTTTCAGTATATTCATACCTTATCATAGGTTCTTGCCGTGCAAATATACACAAAATATTCATATAACACCACTTCGCTTGCTATAAATAAGTTTTTAACCAACTAAATAAAGAAACAATCGTCCGTTTTTACCCTCCCATACCATCAATAAACCTCTTTATAGCTTTAATTATGCAAAAAGCCCCACCATATTTTTTGCATTGACGATAGTTTACAGTATCTTTGCGGAAATTTAAATGAGTTCTAACCCTAAAAAACAAAACAACATGAACGAATTATTCAGCATTAAAGACCAGGTAGTGGTCATCACCGGAGGTACAGGTGTGTTGGGACGCTGCATAGCCAAATACTTGGCAACCCAGGGAGCCAAGGTGGTCATAATGGGAAGAAAAGCCGAAATAGGCAACCAGATAGTAGATGAAATCAAAGCCAATGGCGGGGAAGCCATGTTCCTGGTAACCGATGTGATGAATGCAACCAAAGTAGAAGAGAACCTGCAAGAGATACTGAAAGCCTACGGCAGGGTAGACGCATTGCTCAATGCGGCAGGCGGAAACATGCCGGGAGCTACGATTGCACCTACAGGCAACTTCTTCGACCTCGACCCCGAGCAGTTCAAGCGTGTGCTCGACCTCAACCTCACCGGCACCGTCATTCCCACCCAGATTTTCTTGAAGCCCATGGTAGAACAAGGTAAAGGCTCTATCATCAACTTCTCATCCATGGCTGCCTTCCGCCCCATGACCCGCGTGTGTGGTTATGCAGCCGCCAAGGCAGGTATCTCAAACTTCACCGCCTTCATGGCCAATGAGGTGGCAAGCAAGTTTACCGAAAAGATACGTGTCAATGCCATTGCTCCGGGCTTCTTCCTTACCGAGCAGAATCTGCTATTGCTCACCGATGGTAAAGGCAATCTCACCGAGCGTGGACAAGACGTTATCCGCCAGACTCCATTCAAGCGCTTCGGTGAACCTGAAGAGTTGTGCGGTACAGTGCAATACCTCCTCAGCGATGCTTCAAAGTTCGTGACCGGCACCGTTGCCGTTGTCGATGGAGGTTTCAACACATTTGCCATGTAATCTAACTTTCTCACCATAAAGAATCGGGAAACTTGTTGACGACACACCGTCCGTAACAAGCGAACCGACAGGTCACATACAGAAAGCATAACAATTTATATCAAAGACTCTTCTTCAGTTTGGCTATCAGCCGGTTGAAGAAGAGTCTTTTCATTTTTTCTGTCAATCGGATAAACTCCTCAAGAAAAAGTTAACTTTACTTTTTTCTTTTACATACTTATATTATCTTTGCACACAAATCAAAAGTGACAAACACCATGATGAAATCATCATTCACCCTCATTTTTGCATGCTTCTTCACCTGTTGGATACATGCTTTTGGTCAGACAAGCACCGACAGCCTTGCTCGTTTTGTGCGCAACATACAGGTATACAACCAATTGTT
This sequence comes from Bacteroidaceae bacterium, assembly GCA_017472635.1. Lineage (GTDB taxonomy): Bacteria > Bacteroidota > Bacteroidia > Bacteroidales > Bacteroidaceae > Phocaeicola_A. Next base: position 3,905 of record JAFUPU010000002.1, on the reverse strand, counting down.
TCCACGTGAGCAGGTCTATCTCCATTTTGACAACACGGGATATTTCATGGGAGAGACCATTTGGTTCAAGGCGTATGTGGTGAATCCGCAAGGATTCAAGCCCACCGGACTGAGCCGTGTGCTCTATGCAGAACTGCTGACACCTGAAGGACGTGTGCTACAGACGCTGAAGCTGAAGATAGAGGACGGACAATGCCACGGATGTTTTTCACTTGCCGACCTGCTTCATGCCGGATTTTACGAAGTGCGTGCCTACACAGCTCTGATGCTCAATTGGGAGGATGCACCGGTCTTCTCACGCGTGTTTCCCATCTTCAACGCACCAAAGAAAGAGGGGGAATATGACAAGCCACGCATGATAAAGATGTCGCACACCGAACGACTCCCCGAGATGAGAGAAGAACGGGAAGACTCCAAAAATGTGAAGCTGACTTTCTTCCCTGAGGGAGGAGACTTAGTGGAGGGGCTCTCTTCCACCATTGCCTTCAAGGTTACCGACAAATGGGGCAATCCGCTGGAAGCAAAAGGACGGATATGTAACAACAAAGGCGAAACAGCAGGCAACCTACAGACACAACACGACGGTATGGGACGTTTTGTATTGCAACCCAACGGTGGAGAGAGATATCATGCCGAGATAATGGTGGAAGAAGACGGAAAGCCATTGCAATTCGAACTGCCCGCCTCCTTAAGACAAGGGTATGTGATGAATGTAAACAACCTGCGCGACGACAACCTGGTGGTACAACTGAAACGCAACGGACTGACTGACACAACACGTGCCATAGGGATGACCATCCTATGCAGAGGCGAAGTGGTGATGTTCAAACCCATTGAATGGAAAGGGCAAAACACGGCGCTGCTGAACGTTCCCAAAAAGCAATTGCCTGAAGGGGTAAACCTGCTGACCTTGTTTGACACTGAGGGACGGATTCATGCCGAACGCCTGGTTTTTATTTCTGCCTCACCTGAAAAAAATATTTCTCTCGTTGGAGAAAAAATAGAGGCATTGAAACCCAGACAAAAAGTCGATTTGAACTTCAAGGTGAAGGACAACACAGGAAAGCCCGTAAGCACCACCTTCTCACTATCAGTGCGCGATGCCAATACGATGACTCCTACCAACAACGTGTATGGAGGGGGAACCATGGCTACCAACCTTCTGCTCGGCTCGGAGCTGAAGGGGTACATCCACCACATCGACTACTACCTGGAGTCTGACGACCGTACACACCGTCTGCACCTCGACCTGCTTCTTTGTACCCAAGGGTGGCGAAAATATGAATGGAAAGAGCTGACCCGACCCGAAGAGTTCAAAGTGACATATCCTATAGAGGAGGGCATCATGGTGCATGGCAACTTGACATCCACTTTTAGAAAACGTGCGAAAGAGGGGGTGGAGATGAAGGTCTATCTCTTCAATGAAGCAGGTGACAAGCGCATCGGAACCGCTGTCACCGACTCGGTAGGTAAATTTGCTTTTCTTGCAGAAGACTTCACCGGAAGGTGGCAAATGAACATCATGACTTATGAAGACGGAAAGCCGAAGGAGATGAACGTAAACCTGAAAAAGGTGAAAAGTCCGCAGGGACGCACATACGAAAACAGGGAAACAGAGTTGCATCTACAGGAGATGTCAGAAGTGACATTGGTACAACCTGACACGGTAATCGAGTATGAAGCCGAGGAAAAACACCGGTGGGAAAACTTGCTGCCTACCGTAAAAGTGGAAGGGCAAAAAGAGTGGCAATCGGAGTTTGTGCGCAAATGGAACAACATCATCTACGACATGGAAGACGAACGGATGCGGATGGACGAAACAGGCGAAGAGTATCTGGAAGAATATTGGGACTGGTTATTGAAAACCAATCCCTACTTTGGATATACGACCATAAAGAAGAGAAAAGAAGGCAACATCACTTCCACACAAACACGGTCTATCATTCCTACTGATAGTTTTATTGGCGACTCTATCGTACCCAGCTACAAATCACGTCCCATCAAATTTCTGATAAGCCGCGTGGGCACTGGCGGATGGTTGCTCACACCCGGCACAGAAAGCGTACAAGAGCATGCCATCCTTCTTGAAGATTTGACCATAAACGATGTAGAGGCCATCACCATCTGCGACAAACCGGATGCAAGAATCGTATTCCAAGAAGGCACACAAGGGAATCATACAGGAAGTTATATGCAAGACCCCATGTTAGACCCTTTAAACACGATGAGCCACAACTACGTCTATGTCACCCTTTTCGTCCGCAACGACTACTTCCGTTACAAAGACAAGCGCGGACACCGCAAGACAAAGATTCAGGGATTCACTCCCCAACGCATGTTCTACATGCCCGACTACAGCTATGCTGACCTGCCCGACGAACAAGACTTCCGGCGCACACTCTATTGGAATCCGAATGTAAAAACGAATGCTGACGGTGAAGCTACAGTAACCTTCTATAATACCCCTACTTGTCGCAACATCAACATCAGTGCCGAGACCATAACAGCAGAAGGAAAGTTAGGGGCATTGTAGAGAAATATCCATTGACACCGACCAAACACTGCCGGAATGTGAAAAAGTGTATACGAGGCAAAAAAAGTGGCAGGACTCAGGTCATTCTGTTGCAGGACTCAGCCTCACCGGTTGCAGGACTCACGTGGCTGAGTCCTGCAACAGATGAAGCTATGTCCTGGAGATTTTTGAAATTATCGAGGAGATAGCTGAATTTTTCAAGCAACTAATCCGTCTCGAAAAGATGATTCCTATAATAGTCTCATTCTATGCCAGATAGAGGTGGAATGAGACATTTGTTATATCCGTTGCGACAAAATTGATATTCTTATTCACTCCTCCTATACTTGTATTTCCATCACCCATTCCGTTCGTTTCATTTCACCTATACCATCTTATACTACAGATGGTTACAGGTGAAAGGAGGTACTTCCATTCATCTTTCACACCCTCCATCTTATGAATTCCTGATAACAGACTTCGCCTGACAAACCCGAAAAAAAGACAAATTTCTGCACCTGCCAACCGTCAGATGGGATGGCAATGGGAAGAGGCTGCGCCCAATACCATCCAACCTGTCAGATATGGTCCGACAAACGACGGCATACTCTATGACCTGACGGGAAGAGTCGTTGACAAAGTCACCCGACCAGGCATATACATTCGCAATAACAAGAAGGTTTTCCTCAAAAGACACCAATAATGGAAGACTTCGCGGTTCTTTCCTCTTCATCACGTTAATATAAAAGGTGTTTTTTGCCTTTCCTGAAAATGTCGTGTCCAATTTTTGGACACTTTTACGCTGAAAAGTACGATTTTTACTTTTTTTCTTGATGGTAATTATGTGGAGTCCTAACTTTGTGGAGCATAAAAGCCGAAATTTAGGAATTGGACATAAAAAACCGACAAGCGAAAAAGTAAAAACATACCGATTATGAATGAGAACTTGAAAAACCTCTTCGCCGCACGCGGTGCGACCTTTTGGCTCAATCTGCTGGGCCTGAGTCTGGCTTTCGTCATCTTCTACGTGCTGATGGCGGAAGTGATGTGGGTGCATGGTTATGACCGGCAACATCGTGACCCCGACCAACTCTACAAGTTGCAAATGTATAGTGGAGATCGAAGTACATTCCTCTTTACCGGTGAGAGGGTGGATGGGCTTTCCAACAGCTTGCCCGATGGTGTGGAGGCACTGGCCGTGGCGTTCAATGAAGAGAAGTTCGACGTTGTCCCCTCTGACTCGGCTTTCGGAAAAGAGCCGGTGCGATTCAAGATAAAACCCGTGCTTCCCGGATGGACGGAAGTCTTCACTTTCAACATGGTGGAGGGAGACAGCCACTTTAGTGGCAATCCACACTAAGTAATTTTGCCGCTGAGTGCTGCGCGCAAACTC
>JAFUPU010000023.1 GCA_017472635.1 Bacteroidaceae bacterium | reverse complement strand
TCAGACTTTCAACTTTTAACTTTTAATTTTTAACTTTTAATTTTCAACTTTCAACTTTTAACTTTTAATTTTTAACTTTTAATTTTCAACTTTCAACTTTTAACTTTTAATTTTTAACTTTTAATTTTCAACTTTCAACTTTTAACTTTTAATTTTTAACTTTTAATTTCAGAAAGCCATGGCAATAGAACCGAACAGATGGGGAATCATTTACAATCCCAAAGCCGGAACCCGCAAGGTCCAGAAGCGTTGGGAGAAGATTCGTGAGTATATGGAAGAGCGCAAGGTCGCTTTCGACTATTTGCAGTCTGAAGGGTATGGTTCGGTTGAGAGGTTGTCCCGCATGTTGGCAAACAATGGATATCGTACCATCGTCATTGTAGGGGGTGATGGTGCTCTCAACGATGCCATCAATGGTATTATGACCTCTTCGGTGCCTGATAAAAGTGAAATATCTCTCGGACTGATTCCAAACGGTATAGGCAATGACTTTGCCCGTTTCTGGGGGTTCGATTTCGATGACTACAAGGCGGCGGTCGATTGGATTATCAATCATCGTACCCGCTTGGTCGATGTCGGTTATTGCTCTTATAACCATGAGGGGGCAGAGGTGCAGCGCTATTTCTTGAATGCGGTCAACATCGGTTTGGGGGCACGCATTGTGCAGATAACCAATGGGACCAAGCGTTTCTGGGGGATGAAGGGACTCTCTTACCTGGCATCGCTCATTTTGTTGCTTTTTGAACGCAAGTTATACCGTTCTCATATTAAAATCAATGGTGAACACATCCGTGGGCGGATTATGACCCTTTGTGTAGGCAGTGCACGTGGGTATGGGTTGACTCCCAATGCCGTTCCTTATAATGGGTGGTTAGATGTTTCGGTGGTCTATCGTCCGGAGTTGATGCAGATGATTGCCGGGTTGTGGATGCTCTTGCAGGGGCGCATCCTTAATCATAAGATGGTGAAACCCTATCGTACCAGGAAAGTGAAGGTGCTGCGTGCCAAGAATGCCCGTGTCAGCCTGGACGGTCGGGTCTTGCAGGAACAGAATTTCCCGTTGGAGATAGGCATCAAGCCCGAAGCGGTGCAGATGATAATTCCGGCTTGACCGGTCGGCGGTCAGCCATAGTCGGGTGGGGAGCATTCGTGTCCTTACCCTTTTTTTATCCGATTTTGCTTATTTTCCTCAGTCTCTCTTCGTCGATGAGCCTTATTTTCCGTCCGTCGATGGTTATCAGCCGTTCGTTTGAGAAGAGTGTCAGTGTACGTATGGCATTCGAGGTTGTCATGTTCGACAAGTTTGCCAGGTCTTCGCGCGAAAGATAGATGCTCAGTGTCGCTTCGTCCTCTTCCACTCCATAGGTGTCTTTTAAGAAGAGCAACGCCTCGGCAAGCCTGCCCCTGATGTGCTTCTGTGTCAGGTTTACGGTGCGCTCGTCTGCTATTCCCAGGTCGATAGAGAGTTGTTTGATGAAGAATTGTGCCAGCAGGTTGTTTTCGGCAACCAGTTGGGTGATGGTCTGCATCGGAATCATGCAGATTATCGAAGGTTCAAATGCTGCAGCTGCGGTCACATAGTCGTTTCCACCGAAGTAGGCACGGTAGGCAAAATACTCTCCCGGCTTTATCACTCGGATAATCTGGCTTCTTCCTACCCCGTTCTTAAATATCTTTACCTTGCCTTCAAGCAGGCACATCAGGTGTGTCGGCCGGTCTCCCTCGCAATAGATTAGTTCGTTCTTCTTAAAGCGTTGGGTGAAGAATTGTTTCGCCAGCATCTTCTGCTGTTCTTCGGTCAGAAGTGCCCAAATGTCGGCAATGCTTTCGATGATTTCAGCAGCTGGGATTTCTTTTCTTACCATGTAACTTGTGTTATATAATTATGTTATAGAGCACAAAAGTAGAACAAAAAAACGAAAGAGGGAAACTTTCGTCGGTGAAAAAGGTCATTTAACATAAAAAAAAGAGGAATATTGTTAATGTATTCCCGAAAATACCCTTTGTTGCATTCTTTTTCCTATATTTGTGTCGTGAAAAAGCAATTCCGTTTTTGGTGTAAAAGGGACAGCTTGTCGTTGGTCTGCTTTGTCCTGTTGCTGCTTTTTACCCCGTTGTCGCTTCGTGCCGACGGAGGTGAAGAGCCGCTTCTTGTAGGCGAAGATTTGTTGGGAAACCTGTTGATGGAGCAGATAGTGGCAAAGGCACCCCGGTACGCTGATACCATATCCGGTTTCCGCTCAAGTTTTTATATGCGCGGGAGGTTCAAGGTCAACCGTCAGAACAGGCTCTTCCGCTACCTGCCTTCCATGTTTCGTCTGCGCAAGGGGGTCAACGATTATCTTACCGAGACGTTGGGCGAACTGCACTATTCCTCTCCTGATGTCTATAACCTGAAGGTGCGTAACCTCACCGGCACCTTCCGCCGCAACCGCAGTGAGTTGGGGCATTCGCTCGAATATTTCAATGTCAATGTCTATTCTCCCACGTTGTTGCCCGGTCGGTTGGTCTCTCCGCTCGACCGCAAGGGAGCGAAGTACTACGAATACCGAGTCGATGCCATGAACATGCGGGGCGATACGTTGCAGTACCGCATTGCCATTTCGCCCCGCAACCAAAGTACGCAGCTTGTCAGCGGATACATGGTGGTCAATGCCGGTTCGTGGACGATCGATGAGATATCTCTTTCGGGCGAGATGGAGCAGTTGGCTTTCAACATGACCATCGGGATGGGGCGCGAGGGGGTAGAGGCTTTTCTTGCCAAGCGGTTCAACCTGCATTTGCGCTATAAGTTTCTGGGCAATGAGATTGAGGGAACCTACCGCACCCTCTTGCACTACGATTCGGTGATGACCGGCCGCGACGAACCGCTGTCGGCTGTGAAAACGGAAGCGAAAGACCCTTATGACATGACCGATGCCTATCTTTTGCAGTGCGACACCGGGCGCATCTCGGCAGACACGGTGCTGATGGCGCGTCTTCGTCCCTATCCGCTCACGGCAGCCGAGCAGCAACTCTATGCCGAGTATGCCCAAAGCCGCAGACAGGTCGAGCAAGCCTATACCGTCAGCCAGCGGCACTCTGTGGAGTTCTGGTACGATGTGGGCGACTTCCTTGTCAGCGATTACACCATCCATCTTGCCAACTCTGGCAGCGTGCGCTTCTCGCCGCTCATCAATCCGGTCATGTTCAGCTACAGCCACAGCAATGGCTTCTCCTATAGTCAGGAGTTCCGCTACAACCACACCTTCCGCAACGGGCAGTGGATGCGCATTGCCCCCAAAATCGGGTATAACTTCACCCACAAAGAGTTTTATTGGCGCCTCTATACCGACTATTACTACCTGCCTGAGCGGTTGGGGCACCTCACTCTTAAGGTGGGTAATGGCAACCGCATCTATACCAACCGGGTGTTGGAGGAGATGAAGTTGCCGGGCGATTCGTTGCTCGACTTCAACAAACTCCATCTCGACTATTTTTACGACGAATACCTGCATGTGGCAAATCGGATAGAACTTTTCAATGGTTTCGAACTGACGGCGGGTATTGCCTTCCACCGACGTTCGGCGGTAAAGCCCTCAGAGCTTTCTTCGCCCGAATTGGCGGCACAGGCGGGTAGGGTGCAGGGCTTGCAGCGTGTGTACAACAGCTTTTCGCCCCGCCTGCAGGTGAGCTGGACTCCCGCACTCTATTACTATATGAACGGGCGTCGCAAGGTGAAGCTCCGTTCCCGCTATCCCACCTTCTCGCTCGATTACGAGCGGAGCATCAAGGGAGTGTTGGGCGGCAATACCGAGTATGAACGCCTGGAAGTTGACGTGCAACAGCGCATTCCCCTTTCGCTCATGAGCAGCCTTTTCTATCGGGTAGGAGCCGGTGCCTTCACCAATCAAGAGGATGTCTACTTTGTCGACTACGAAAACTTCACCCGCAGCAACCTGCCTGTCGGGTGGAACGACGATATCGGGGGTGTCTTCCAGTTGCTCGACCGCCGTTGGTACAACTCGTCTCCCCGATACCTGCGCGGACATGTCACTTACGAAGCTCCTTTCCTGCTCATCCCGCTGTTGAGCCGAAAGGTGCGCATCGTCGATAGCGAACGCCTCTATTTCGGACTCCTTTTCACCGACCATTTGGCTCCTTACCTCGAGGTTGGCTATGGCATCGGCACCCACATCTTCGATTTGGGCGTCTTTGTCAACAACCTCAACGGGAAGTTTGGTGAATTCGGTTGTAAGTTTACGTTTGAACTGTTTAATTAAAAAAACAGACAAATTGCAGGTTTGGCAGAACGAAAACCTGATATACGAAATCTTTACTGCATCTCTTTTTAGGGTCGAAAAGGCGGGTCGAATCCTACTTTTCCGTCTGTTATCTCCTGCTTTTTCCCTATTTTCTCCAGGATAAAACGGTGCCGGTTCCAGGACTTTTTCCTCCCGGTCCCAGGACAGAATCCGGTGAGTCCTGGGATAAATGGAAAAAACTCTTGAAACCTTGGTAATTTGAGGGAAAATTGAGGCAATTTTCTCTCCGAATCAAGAAAACGGTTCCTACAGGAAGTCTGATGAATGAAAAGTGGAAAAATCAGGTCAAAAAGCCTCTTTTTTGACACTCCTGCTGCTTGCCTTTTCAAAAACAGCCCCTTTTTAGCCCCGCTGGCGCACTGTTTCTGTCCGGGTGGACTCTTTATACCCTTGAAAACGGCATACGCGACTTTTGGGTAGGTGGGAAGTTTGGTAATGAAACTTTAAATGCATATTTTTCTTGTGGGTCGGGTATTTTTACAAAATGAGCAGATGGTAATGCTCCGCTTGAATAGCTCTTCCCGCTAAAGAGAGGGAGGAGCCCTTCTCTTGAAGCGTATGGAGCTGTCGGTCTCTTTTGTAGTGTTTCTTGTATCCTTCCCGTCGGTAACGGTCGTTAACGTTGCTTTGCTTAACAAATCCCTCATTTTGCCAAAAATAACGGGCAAGCCCCTTGTAACCGTTAAAAAACCTTTCAATTGAGCGATTTGAGATGTAAAAAGATACATTTAACAAATAAAATTTGTTTCTTTGTATGTTCAATGCGTATTGTATAACTGAGAATAAACGAGAAAATGAAGAATTTGAAAACAATATTGTGTGCCGTTATCCTTTGCATGGTGTGCTGCCCGTCGCTGTGGGCGCAGCAGAAAACATACAGCCGGTGGTTTGCCGACTCTGAGATGGCACGTTTCCCCGAGGCATGGCAGCTCGACCATGGCAAACGCCTTTTCTTCGGATATGCCCAGGGGGTAGGGTGCTGTGCCATGCTGAAGGTGTGGAAGCAGACCGGTGATGCCAAGTATTACGACTACGTGCACCAGTGGGCTGACAGCATCATCTACAGCGATGGCAACATCCACAAGTATACTCCCGAGACTTACAACATCGATTTCATCAACTCGGGCAAGGTGCTCTTCGATGTCTACCAACAGACCGGCGATGAAAAATACCGCAAGGCGATGGACCTCCTCGTCAAGCAGATGAAAAATCATCCCCGCACCTGTGACGGCGGATATTGGCACAAACTTATTTACCCGCACCAGATGTGGCTCGACGGACTCTACATGGCTTCGCCTTTCTTGGCGCAGTATGGAGCCACCTTCGGCAAACCCGAGTGGATTGAAGAGGCTGTCAATCAGGTGAAACTCTGTCACCTGCATACTTACGACGCTGAGACCGGACTCTATCACCATGCATGGGACGAGAGCAAGCGTCAGCGGTGGGCTGACCCCGAGACCGGACATTCGCCCAACTTCTGGGGACGAAGCATCGGATGGTGGTTTATGGCGATGGTCGATGTGCTCGACTTTGTGCCGCAAGACCATCCCGAGCGTGCAACCATCATCGGTTACATACAAGGACTTGCTGAGACACTTCCCCGCTATCAGCGCGACGGACTCTGGTATCAGGTGACGGACTGTCCCGAGCGTGAAGGCAACTTCCCCGAAGCATCGGTCACCACCCAGTTTATGTATGCCTATGCCAAGGCAGTAAACAAAGGGTATATCGACAAAAAATACCGCAAGGTGGCAATGAAGGCTTTCAAGGGATTGAAGAAAAACCTGTTGGTGGAGTTGGAAGACGGAACCCTCAGCCTCACCCGCTGTTGTCAGGTGGGCGGATTGGGTGGCAACCCTTACCGCGATGGCAGTTTTGAATATTACATTGGCGAGAAGATGCGCGACAACGATGCCAAGGCTACCGGTCCCTTCATTATGGGATGCATCGAGCTGGGACTCTGACGCGCGCGTATATATAATAAGGTATAAAGAAAAACAAATACTATATTAATATTCACTTTTAAAAACTAACAGTTATGAAGAAACTTTTATCTTTGTTATTTGTGGTTTTAGTCGCTGTTGGTGCAACGGCACAAGACCGCAAGTATTGGGACTTCCGGACACTGAGTCAGGAGACCATTGACAACATTTTGGCGGATTCTGAAACATGGGCTCCGAGTATGAAAGATGACGGTACGTTTGACCGTGCTGCCGATGCTAAAAAAATCTCAGGAGAACTGACTGCTAACGGCACTCCCATCCAAGAGTTGCAAGGACTGACTTTCGGAACGGCAGGATTGAATGGTAATGGCAATAACTTTATGATTGCCACCAACCGCTTCCGTATGACCCGTAACAATATGGAAATCATTTTCCCGAAATTGCTTCCCGGTCAGACTGTGACTATTCGTGGACGTTCAGCCAACAGCGGTGCCACCGACCGTGGCTTCAAAGCCGGCAATGACAACCTGGAGTATATATCTGGTCCGAAGGACGGAATCTGTGTCGGAAATCAGGCTGCGGATTACGGCAGTGCCGACTATCCCGTAGAAGAGGACGGTAACTATACCTTGGTATGGAAGGTGCGCGAAGACCTTGGCACTACTGAACCGGTAGATGTAGTCATTAAATTGGTAACCGGTGGTCTTGACATGGCTGAAATCTGGATTGACAACGGCAACAATGACCAAGTAGAAGAGATAAAGAAGATTGCTTACCTCTATACTGCAAAGGACGGTTACAACGTGGAAGATGATGTTGTTTACAACATCCTCTCTTCTGTAGGCGAACTTACTACAGTTGATATCACAAACTTCACCGGTGCCGAGACTGACACCGTTGCTGCACTCGAAAGCAACTACGACCTGTTGGTAATCTCTGAAACTATCTCCAGCACTCATGCTTGGAAAAACGTAATCAAGGGCATGGTTAACCGTGTGCCTATGTTGAACCTCAAGAGCTTCTTCTATAAGAACTGGGGCTGGGGAGCCGGTGCAAATCCTGCTACTTCAGGTTCTGTAGTGCTTACCGAAGCCGGTGCAGCTCATCCGCTCTTTGCTGAGTTGGGCTATGCTGCCGGTGAAGAGTTGGCACTCTACGAAGGTGTTGAGAGTGGAAAAATCATCCAAGGTTACACCGTAAGCGAAGGAAGCTTCATTGCTGACGATGCCGTGTTGGCAACTGTTGGCGGACAGAATGCAATCCACGTACATGGTTCATTCAATACCTACATGCTCTTCCCGCTCTCAAGCGATGCTGTGGTGGCTGGTGTGGCTCCCACTGAAGATTGCCAAAATTTGTGGATGACTATCATCGACTATTTGGCTGATACCAAGTCTAAGGTGCGTCAAGCTAACAAACCTGCTATCAAGCAAACTTACAATGACGGTGTGACAATTGTTGAATTCACTACCAGCGTTGAAGGTGCAACCATCTACTATACATTGGATGGCACTGAACCTACCACAGCAAGCAGCGTATATACCGAGGCTTTGCAGCTGACTGAGAAGGCTACCGTAAAGGCTATGATTGTGGCTGCCGGTTACAACAACTCTGATGTGGCTGCTGCTGAAGTGGTTGTAAAAAAACAGGCTGCAGCTCCTGCTGTTACTGTGACAGATGGTGAAAACGGTACGAAGGTTATCACTATGACCGGTGCTGAAGGTACTGCCATCCACTACAACTTGTCAGCTGCTGTTCCTACAGTAGCTTCTCCGGCTTACACTGAGCCTATCGTGGTGAGCCGTTCTACTGATATCTGCGCCATCGCAGTCGGAACCGACATGCTTGACTCTGATCCTGTGTTGGCAGCTGCTGAAATTGCTGCTTATCCGTTCCGTAAGGATACGTTGGCTACTGTAACTTTCGTTGAGAGTGAAGGTTTCGTACATACTTACACTGACGAGGCTACCGGAGAAGAGAAAACAATAACCATCGCCAAC
>JAFUPU010000022.1 GCA_017472635.1 Bacteroidaceae bacterium | reverse complement strand
GCTCGCAACGCTGGAGGGCGGTCTTCTCGTCAATCATTCCCTGACGGAGGAGGTCCATGGCAATCTTCACCATGGCTGCACCAGTACGCTTACCGTTACGTGTTTGGAGGAACCAGAGCTTTCCTTCCTGTACGGTGAACTCCATATCCTGCATATCCTTGTAGTGGTTTTCGAGCTTGGTCTGGAGAGCGTCGAGTTCGGCATAGATTTCAGGCATAGCCTCTTCCATAGAAGGATACTTGGATACGCGCTCTTCTTCGCTGATGCCTGCACGCTCTGCCCAACGTTGAGAACCAATCTTGGTAATCTGCTGAGGTGTGCGAATACCGGCAACCACATCCTCGCCCTGAGCATTGATGAGGTACTCTCCGTTGAAGAGGTCTTCACCGTTACCTGCATCGCGGCTGAAGCATACACCGGTAGCTGAAGTTTCGCCCATGTTACCGAATACCATGGCCTGTACGTTAACGGCTGTACCCCACTCGGCAGGAATACCTTCCATCTTACGATAGAGGATGGCACGCTCATTCATCCAGCTGTCAAACACAGCGCAAATGGCACCCCAAAGCTGTTCGTAAGAGTCGGTCGGGAAGTCTTTGCCTGTCTGAGCCTTTACGGCAGCCTTGAACTTGGCAACAAGTTCCTTCAAGTCTTCTACTTCGAGTTCATTATCCAACTTAACGCCCTTAGCCTCTTTCACCTCTTCGATGATGGCTTCGAACGGGTCGATATCTTCCTTGTTGACGGGCTTCATGCCGAGTACAACGTCACCGTACATCTGTACAAAACGACGGTAAGAATCCCATGCGAAACGGGCATTTCCGGTTTTGCGGATCATACCTTCAACCACCTCATCATTAAGTCCCAAGTTGAGGATTGTATCCATCATACCAGGCATTGAGGCACGAGCACCCGAACGTACAGAAACCAACAGAGGATTTTCAGTGTCACCGAACTTTGAATTCATCAATGTTTCGATGTTGGCTACGGCTTTCAAGACATCGTCTTTCAACAAAGCGACTACTTCATCTTTACCCTTTGCGAAGTATTCGTTGCACACATCAGTCGTGATTGTAAAACCCGGGGGAACAGGAACACCGATAAGGTTCATTTCAGCCAAATTGGCACCTTTTCCACCCAATAAATTTCTCATGTCTGCTTTTCCTTCGGCTTGTCCGTTACCGAAGGTATAGACTCTTTTTACACTCATTTTTGTAAACTTAATAGTTACTATTTAAAGGATTGTTAAATTTCAATGCTGCAAAGCTATATAAAAAAACTGAATCGCGAAAATAAAATAGAGACAAAAATGAGAAAGTGAGTAAGTGAAATCCAAATAAATGCATAGTACTGTTTTTTTGTCATTACGATACCTGAAATTTGGAGAAAAACAACTATATTTGCAAAATATTTATTAGATTGACTTAGAATGGCCCGAAAGAAGAAAGCGCTTCCTTTATTGGAAAAGATTAAAATAACAGACGTTGCGGCAGAAGGAAAAGCCTTAGCACGCGTGAATGAGATGGTAGTTTTTGTGCCCTATGTAGTGCCAGGTGACGTAGTAGACTTGCAAATCAAACGCAAAAAGCACCACTATGCCGAAGCCGTAGCCGTCCGTTTTCATGAATATTCATCAGTGCGTGCCGTACCCTTTTGTCAACACTATGGTGTGTGTGGAGGATGTAAATGGCAAGTGCTTCCCTATGAGGAACAAATCTAATACAAGCAAAAGCAGGTGGAAGATAACCTGCGCCGCATAGGCAAAATAGAATTGCCGGAGACAACCCCCATCATGGGTTCGGAGAAGACCCAATTCTACCGAAATAAGTTGGAATTTACCTTCAGCAACAAACGATGGCTGACGGAAGAAGAGGTGAAACAAGAGGTAAAATACGAGCAAATGAATGCCGTAGGTTTTCATATACCTAACGCATTTGACAAGGTACTTGCCATCGAAAAATGTTGGTTGCAAGACGACATAAGCAACCGCATACGCAATGCCGCACGAGATTTTGCCTATGCCAAGGGATATTCATTCTTCAACCTGAGGAGTCAAGAAGGCATGTTGCGTAACATGATGGTGCGCACCTCAACTACCGGTGAGCTGATGGTACTCCTGCAATGTAAAATTACCTCAACCAACGAGGAGGAACAGATGATAACCCTGTTGCAACACCTTGCCGACTCTTTCCCCGAAATAACTTCGTTGCTCTACGTCATCAACAACAAATGCAACGACACGATTACCGACCTTGAGGTGAAAGTATTCAAAGGAAACGACCACATCTTTGAAGAGATGGAGGGATTGCGGTTTAAGGTTGGCCCCAAATCGTTTTACCAAACCAATAGCGAACAAGCTTATAATTTATATAAGGTTGCGCGCGCGTACGCGAACCTTACCGGAGAAGAACTGGTGTATGACCTATATACCGGTACGGGCACTATTGCCAACTTTGTAAGCCGACAGGCACGCAAGGTGGTGGGTATCGAATATGTACCCGAAGCCATTGAAGACGCTAAGGTAAACTCTGCCATCAACGGAATCGAAAACACACTCTTTTATGCCGGTGACATGAAAGACATACTCACCCGTGACTTTATTGAAGAACACGGACGCCCTGATGTCATCATCACCGACCCACCACGAGCCGGCATGCACACTGATGTTATAGAGGCCATACTCTTTGCCGCACCCAAACGGATAGTGTATGTAAGTTGCAATCCCGCCACACAAGCCCGCGACTTGCAATTGCTCGACAAAGATTATCGCGTAACAGCAGTACAACCCGTAGACATGTTCCCTCACACACACCATGTAGAAAATGTGGTATTATTAGAAAAGCGCTGAATATACTTACGACATTAGGAATATAAAGGGAGTAAAAAAAAAGAAAGGGAGGAATTTTCAGTCCTCTCCTCCTCCACTTTCTATAAATATAAAAAAAACGAAAACAGTCCATGCGAAATAGAAATACTGAAGAAAACAAACGCTACGTTGCACGACGAGTTGAGCAATACACTAACTTCCCTGCCGTGAAAGAACCCGTTGAACTGATGGAGTTTCTGATGAAAAAGGGCACCATGAGCCGCAATAAAGTAAAAAGCTTGTTGGCACGCAGAGTCATATTGGTGGACAAGAAAATCACAACCCAATACAACTTTATGCTCCGTCCGGGCATGTTGGTACAGATGAGCAAAAACCACCATTCTACCGACTTTAAGAGCCAATTGCTGAAGCTTGTTTACGAAGATGCCTATCTGATTGTAGTGGACAAACGCGAAGGTTTGCTCTCGGTGGGCACCGATCGGCAGAAAGAGCGTACGGCACACCGCATTTTGAATGAATATGTCGAACGCACTGCAAAGGGGAAACGGGTATACATCGTACATCGGCTTGACAGAGATACATCGGGATTGATGGTGTTTGCTAAAGATGAAAAGACCAAACACACCTTGCAGGACAATTGGGAAAAAATAGTGACCGAACGCAAATACGTGGCAGTGGTATCGGGTGAAATGGAGAAAGACTATGGCACCGTAACATCATGGCTGAAAGACAATAAAATGTATGTAACCTACTCAAGCCTGACAAACAATGGAGGCGACAAAGCCATCACACACTATCAGACCATCAAACGGGCAAACGGATATTCGTTGATGGAACTGGAATTGTCAACAGGAAGAAAAAACCAAATCAGAGTGCACATGCAAGACTTGAACCATCCGGTGGTAGGAGATGACAAATACGGCAATGGTGACAACCCACTCGGACGATTGGGCCTGCACGCTTTCAAACTCTGTTTTTACCATCCTGTCACACGCGAATTGCTGAGATTTGAGACGCCTTACCCACAAGAGTTCCGTCGGTTATTGTGGGCAAACAAAAAAGAGGAATGAACCTGCCACACCGGTTGACCGAACTCTTTTTTCCCCGCAAATGTCCCGTGTGTGGAAGACGGCTCGAAAAAAGTGAAGTGATATGCCTCTATTGCATGTCAACCCTGCCACGTACCTCCTTTCATCTGCAAGCCGATAATGCATTAGCATACCGATTCTATGGTTCGATAAAAGTAGAACAGGCTGCCGGATATTTCTTTTATGACAAGACAAGCCCCTATCGGAACATCTTGTATGAGTTGAAATACAAAGGAAACACCCAAATCGGGAAAGAAATGGGACGGCAAATGGCCACCTACATCTCATCATCAGAAAAGGGATTCTTTAAACAGATTGATGCAATAATACCGGTACCTCTCTCAAAAAAACGTTTGCACAAACGTGGATATAACCAAAGCGAATGCCTGGCTGAAGGAATATCGCAAGTGACGGGCATACCGGTGTACACATGGGCTTTAGAGAGAGAAATAGACAATCCTTCACAAACTAACCGAAACGATTTTAGCGAACGGTGGAAAAACGTAGAGGGCATCTTCCAAGCAACCCCACAAGCAATCCGCCTTCAAGAAAAACACCTGTTGCTTGTTGACGATGTGATAACCACCGGTGCCACACTCATTGCTTGTGGGAAAGCTATAAAGAGAGCATGTCCCGATTGCCGCATATCCATATTAGTGTTGGGTATCACCAAGAATTTTGGTTAAGAGAGAGAGAGCCTATAATAAAAAGGTCGCAAAAGGTTCATCACTCAAAATGGTTGAACAATTCAATCACCACCCTGTTTGTCCCCATCCGGCATCCTTGTACCATTCAGTTTGCTTGAAGTCCTCATTCAAATCGGTATATCGCGACTGACTCTTCGGGATGTAAGTGGAGATACCACTAAATCGCTCGGGATGCATACTTACATTACCTACAAATTCGCTATATACAAACGAGGTGGTCATGGCATACGGCACCGTACGTTTGAGTTGGTGATACCATGCCTGATACTCGTCATAGGGAGCAATGGTACGCATCAAATCATCCAGATCATAGTAGATAGGCACCTGTCTGTAGTCGTATACAAAGATATCGTTTAAGTCGATATCGCCTTGTTCTTTACGAATGTAGGTAGCAATGAGTTGCTTAGTTTCTTTTGCCAAGTCAACCAGCTCGTCACATTTGATAACCGAGAGAGCTACCCCATAAGTGCGATTCCCATTCTCAATCCGGGTTTGGTAATAGTTGTAATAGTTTTGGGCGATTTTGAAGACATCAATCGAGTCATCATTCAAACAAGCCGTGAACAACTCGTGATAAGGAGCACCGGGACCCGGTATTTCCATAGGAGAAGAAATCAAGTATTCGGTACTGTTTCGCAAAGCATATGCCACCTCCACGCTCTGCATGAAGCAGGCATCAAACATGACGAAGCGCAGGTCTTCATACCTCTCCAACACATTGCCCAGGTCTTCAATATCCATCTGTTTTCCTCCGTTTCCGGTTGAGTTTGACCCGTTGTCTATCCCTATGAATTGTTGCAGGGGAAGGCTGAATGCCTTGCTTGTTGCAGGTCTCCACCCTTCGCCATGTGACCACATTACCAACCCATAGTTTCTTGCAGGATAACGATTGTAGGTAAAATCAAGCACCTGTTGAAGCACAACCGGGTCTACCGAGCACACATCTTCTTCATAGGTTTTTACGGTGTCACACACGATGTGATTTTTTTGACGTTGATAGTGAAGGATACGTGGAAGATGCCTGTCATCGACAAAAACAACCACGTTTGCATGATCCGACAGATAAGACTCCATCCCCTTCTCCAGTTCATTCAAATCATTTTTAGCAAAACCATACAACGAGTTTTCCGCCATGATATAAAGCAAGATGGTATGATTTTTAGAGAGTGTCTCCTCTGCAGGAGGCGGGTTGTCCACATCCTGATTAACCACATCTTCATCGCACATGGAAGCGGTAAGTGAAAGAACAGCTATCACCCACAAAGCCAAACTATTACCTGAAAGATGTTTGAGCATCTTTTTCATCGAAGATTATTCAAAAGAGAATTGCTTAAATTTGAAATCACTTTCACCAACATAGCGAAGTTCGATACCATCATCTTTCTGATAGCGTTTTCTCACCTTCAAGAACTTTTTTTCTATCTTGCTTTTTTTCTCTGAGAAAAAGATGGCACACGTGCGATGGGGCATCCCCAACACATTTTCAAGATAGCCCTTCAGCTGATAAGCATATTGATTGCGCGCCTCCAAAAATCCGTGTTTGCCCACTTTTGCACTTTCAACCAATTGGATGTCTGTCATGCAAACGATGGTATCGCCAAACGCACCGGCAACTCCAAACATATAGACTTGCGGCGAATCGCCCTCACCCTTTGCCGATAGTTGAAGGCAAAAAAGCATTGCCACACACGCGGTAAGAATATAATTTTTCATTTTCTTCATTTTATTATCTATTTTCGTTTCTTCTCTAAAAATTTATAAGGTTTCAAGCTAAAGAATCCACTTTTTTACCTACAAACACAAACGTCCACTTATCTCTCTTTTTCCGTTTTCCAATCTATCGGTCACTTGCTTTCAACCTAAAAACCCTTTCAATACGTTGCTTGCCACATCTTTGCGTAACCTCCTGAGGGTTTTCTCCTTGATTTGCCTCACCCGTTCGCGTGTAAGACGCAACTTTTGAGCTATTTCGTCGAGGGTCATCTCTGCCCCATCAATGCCAAACGACATTTTCAATATGTTCCGGTCACGCTCACTCAATTTGTCCAACACGCGCCTGACTTCAATGGCAAGCGATTCTTCGTTTAACCGCTTGTCGGGTGTGTGTGCTTCGACATCAGATATCGTGTCTGAAAACGCACCTCCGTCTCCATCAGATACCGGTGCATCCATAGAGATGCTTTTTCCTCCCAACCGCATGGCTTCAACGATTTTGTCGGGCGTAATGTCCAGGTTCTCGGACAATTCTTCTACTGACGGTGCGCGATCATGCAATTGTTCAAACGTGGCGAAAGCTTTATTGATGCGACTGATAGCTCCCACTTGATTCAGAGGCAGTCTGATAATGCGTGCTTGCTCTGCCAACGCCTGCAAGATGGCTTGCCTTATCCACCACACCGCATAGCTGATAAACTTGAACCCTCGTGTCTCGTCAAATTTCTCAGCGGCTCTGATTAATCCTAAGTTTCCCTCGTTTATTAAGTCGGGCAGGTCTAAGCCTTGATTCTGATATTGCTTTGCCACCGAAACCACAAACCTCAGATTGGCTCGCGTCATCCGTTCAAGAGCGCTTTTGTCGCCTTCTCTGATGCGTTTTGCCAACTCAGCCTCCTCTTCGGCACCGAGCGGCTCTTCGCGCCCTATCTCTTGCAGGTACTTGTCGAGCGAAGCACTTTCACGGTTCGTGATATTTTTGGAAATCTTCAGTTGTCTCATACCCAAACAACAAATTTCCGATGCAAATGTACGAAAACCTTATGAATTTAGAACTATAATTTGAGATTTATTATACTTTGAATCTGACAAGTTGTTTCTTTGAAGGTGATTTTTTGACTATCGTTTACCGAAGTTCAATCCCATATAGATGTTTACGATTCCGAAATTGTCGATGAGCATAAAGTTTTTCTGATAATATTGATAGATGTGTGCTACCGCTGATGCGCCTATAAAAAAGCGGTTGTTATTGTAGACAATGCCTGAGCGGGTGATAAAGTCAACATTGAACTTGTTATGCCGGTTATCGAATCGGGTGTTTTCTGCATCGATTTTCGATATTTTATACCCAATAGCAGGAGTCAGCGCAACTGCTAACAACCAATTATCAGCAAATACCCAGTTGAAAGCATAGCCGAAGTTGATGCTGAAATCGGTATATTTGATGTGGGTGAATTTCAGTTCATCTCTCATGCCTTGCAACAATTCGGGCGGTAGTTTCTCATAGTCGAATTCAAAATTGTGTCTCGACCACGAGAGTCCCGCCACCAACGTTCCCCGGCTAATCTTTTGTACGGTCGTCTGGCTATATGCTGCCGGATAAGAGAAGTGCTTGTTGTTGAATACATAATAGAGATTCATCCCCATCACTTTCACCTTCAAGCCATCAAAGTCGTGCCCCTTGAAATTATATTGCTGACCTTGATTGAAAAAGCCTTTCGAGCCTCTGATTTTAAAGTCGTTTCCGGTACTCCGATAAAAGAGGTCACATCCCAATTTATGTCCGTAAAGGTTGATGTAATACTCTGTTTTTTTATTGGAGGCATGTCTGTCTGAGAAAAGTTCATCGGTGTTGACCGATACACCAAGGAATAGCGAATGCCACCCGAAGTAGGCACCCAACTTGTAGCTATGATTGGGAGCGAAATGCAAAGTTTGAGTTTTTTCACCCGTCGAACGGATTGCATATTGCTCAAAAGTGGCACTCTGCTGCACCATGATGGTGTAGAAATATTGGCTGGGGCGGATGTATGCCGTGTCGTAGCTATACGAGTCGAGATAATTGACAAGCAGGTCATATCCGCGTGCAAAGATGTTTTTTTTCTTTTTCACGGGGGCAATTCGAGATATGTCCGTCGAATCGACAGACACTCCATTAATCCCCTCTTGAGCATATAAGAAAGGCGCAGAGAGCCACATCCACCCTATCATCAATATGCCTACTAACGATGACCTCATAACACGATTCTTATTGACATCTTGGCTGAGCCTTTTTCGTCGTTTATATTTTACCTAATATTTTGTCCATCACCCAATTGGTGGGCGTTGCACTCAAGTTATCACAGGTGCATATTCCTTGCTTCTGCAGGTGTTTTACCACCGAAGTTATCAACGGCAATTGCACGTAAGGCGGATTGGGTATGTCAAACTCCGTGTCTCCCTCTTCGGTGTGCAGACGGATGGGTTCGAAAGTGAACACCGAAAAGCAGAGCATCCCCTTGTCGCCAATAACCTCTATGCGGTCTTCTTTTGCCGACTCGTGTGCTACAAAGCACCACGAGCCCGAACCAGGCACTCCGTTTTCAAACCTGAAGCATGCACTGAGCGTGTCTTCCACATCATAGAGTCCGCCCCGATTACCCGTATACCCCTGTGCATCAAGTATGACCCCGAAGAGTTCTTGCAAGAGGTCAAGCTGGTGAGGGGCGAGATCGTAGAAATAGCCACCTCCTCCGGAAATGATGGGTTGCAACCTCCAAGGCAGATTTCCCTTGTTATAGTCGAGATCGCGTGGTGGTTGCGCAAAACGCACCTGCACGTTGATAACATTGCCTATCGCATTGTTGTTCAACAACTCTTTCACTTTCAAGAAATAAGGCAAATATCGGCGGTAATATGCGACAAAACATGGGATACCGGTTTCAGCACTCACCCGATTTATACGGCAACAATCCTCATACGAGGCAGCCATCGGCTTTTCAATATACACGGGTTTTCCGGCTTTCATTGCCATGATGGCAAATGTCGCGTGCGACGAGGGGGGAGTGGCTATGTATATGGCATTCACCTGTGGGTCGTCGACCAATGCTTGTGCATCGGCATACCATTTGCCAATATTGTGCCGTTGGGCATACGATTGTGCTTTTGTCGCATCGCGACTCATCACGGCTTCGATGCTCGAACCTTCTATTTTTGCAAAAGCCGGTCCGCTTTTCTTTTCGGTTGCTTCTCCACAACCGATGAATCCCCATCTTATTTCATCCATATCTGTATCTTTTGTCTGCAATGTGAAATGTTAAAAGTTAAAATGTTCACTCGGGTTTCAAGATGAAGGTGAAGCGATAGTCTCCATAAGGCAAACGATATTGCTTGAGTGGCCATGCTCCCCAACTGTTTACACACCCTACTCCCATCTGTGCCAAATCAATGCAGAGGCTTGTAAACGGTGCCTCTATCAGGAACTCGGGGTGGTTTTGCAACTTTCGTTCTCCATCATCAAGTTGTCCGATAGTGTAAGGCAGTGCCGAGGCAGAGAACCATTTTCCTGCCTCAATCTTCAAACCACGTCCGTAGGTATTGTAGAGTGTGAAGAAACGCAAGTCACACTTGTTTCCCGTCTCTTGCGGACGTTGGTAGGAGTGAAATTGTTCTGCCACACTTTGCTCATACAAGCCCACAAAGGCATTGTCTTTTCTGTCGGCATAGTTTTCTACCGGACCTCGCCCATAGTAGCTTACGCGGTTGAAGTGTTTGGGCATCCCCATCTTCATGCCAAAGCGGTAAAGGTCGGGGTGTTTGGCTCCTGGTGTGCTTGCCAGTTTTTGGGTCACCTTTATTTCGCCCGTGTTTCCTACGATGTATTCCAATTCAAGTTTTGCCTCCACTTCGGGCATTTCATAGCGTGCCACCAGCTTCACCATTTTTCCCATCGGTTCACACAAGAAGTCGGTCAACACCAACTCGGGGTCCTTCCATACCGCCAGTTTCTTTTGGATAGATGCTCCATAGTCGTTGTCGATTGGTGCCCTCCAGAAGTTGGGTTTCAACGGTTCGCCCTGTGCAATCATTTCGGTTTCTCCGACCTTATATCTGCTCAACCATCCGTTTTTTTGGTCAAATACCGCCACAAAACGTTCACCCCTAATAGTAGTCAATCCCTCTTCTTCACTGATTTCGGGTGCGGGCATCCGATGGTCTTTTACTACGCAAAGCTCTTTTTCTACCTTATTCTCGCAGATAGGCAACTGATTTCTTGCCACCACATATCCTGCCGACAATAGTCCCTTAGTCGCTTTTAACTTGAAGCAGATGTTCAGGTGCATCTCATCCGCACCGTCACGTTGTCCTATGTGGTAAGGCAATTTCATCCTTACACTCTGTTGAGGAGCGATGTCGAGTTCGTCTATCACCCCTTGCTGGTGGGGAATTCCATTGACCATCAGTGTCCATTCAAGCATGCAATCGCTCAGGTCAGTAAAAAAACGTTCGTTGTATATGCTCACCTCTCCCTCTGTCAAATCAAAGGGGCTTACCCATACGTCCTGATAGTGATAAGCAATCTCATAGGCATGTGGATGCCATTCACGTAGGGGACTCAACACACCGTTGTTGCAGAAGTTTCCGTCAGATGCATCGCGTTCGGCAAAGTCTCCTCCATAGCCGTAAAACTCAATACCATCAGCTGTTTTCCAGTGTTGTCCTTGGTCGGCAAAGTCCCAAATGAATCCTCCCTGATAGGCGGGATATTTCCTCACCAGCTGCCAATACTCTTTAAATCCTCCTCCCGAGTTTCCCATCGTGTGTGCATATTCACACTGGATGAGAGGTCTTGGATTGTCTCCCTTTGCATATTGTTCGCACCGGGCATAGTCGCGATACATCGGGCAAAAAATATCTGTTTTTCCGTTTTCTCCGGCTTGCTCGTATTGTACCAGCCGCGAGGGGTCTTCCGCTTTTATCCAATCGTAACATTCCTCGAAGTTTTTTCCATATCCTGCTTCGTTACCCAACGACCAGAAGATAATGCTGGGGTGATTGAAATTTCGTTGTACGTTTCGCATGTTGCGTTCGAGGTGCGCCAACCGGTATGACTCATTTTTTGCCAACGTGTTCTTGCCATATCCCATGCCGTGCGATTCGATGTTGGCTTCTGCCACCACATAGAGTCCGTATTCGTCGCACAAGTCATACCATTCGGGTGCATCAGGATAGTGGCAAGTACGCACGGCATTCATGTTCAGTTGCTTCATGGCGCGTATGTCTTCAATCATCCGTTCACGCGACACCACATAGCCTTGGTGGGGGTCCATCTCATGCCTGTTCACTCCCTTGAACAATACGGGCTTTCCGTTGACAAGCACCTGCCTATCTTTGATTTCTACCTTTCTGAATCCCACTTTTTGTCTGATGACCTCAAGAATCTTTCCTCTATCGCTGAGGGTAGCCGTCAGTGTATACAAGGTAGGCGACTCGGCACTCCATTTGTCAGGGTTTTCAACCTCCATAGCGATGTCAATCATTCCTTTTCCCTTCGCGCGGTGGGTAATAACGGTGTCGCCCCGTTCATCGGTGAGCACCAGATCCACCGTAGTGCGTGCACTGAGGTCGAGTTGTATGTCGAGTCGGGCATCGCGATACGCAGCATCGAGTTGGGGGGTAATCCGTATGTCACGTATCTGTTGCTTGTTTCTGGCATAGAGATAGCTTTCACGTGCAATACCTGAATGGCGGAAGAAGTCTTGGTCTTCGAGATACGATCCGTCGCACCACCTGAATACCTGCAGGGCTATGAGGTTTTCTTTTCCGGGGTGTAGATAAGGTGTAAGGTCAAATTCGGCTTCAAGCTTGCTGTCTTCGCTATACCCCACAAACTTTCCGTTCACCCACAGATAGAGGTTTGAGGTGACCGAGCCGAAATGCGCCATTATCTGCTTTCCCCTCCACGTGGCAGGCACTTTCATGATGCGTCGGTATGAGCCTACATGGTTGCGTTCGATTGGCACATAGGGCGGGTTCACTTCAGCATAGTTGCTCCAGGGGTATTGGATATTCACATAGAGGGGGTTTCCGTATCCGTTAAGCTCCCAGTTTGCAGGCACGGGGATGGTTTGCCACCGGGTGTCATCAAATGTCGTTTTCCAGAATCCGATGGGACGTTGGTCAGCATTTTCCACCCAATGGAATTTCCAGTTGCCGTGCATCGTCAAATAGTTTTCTGAGTTTTCCCGACTTCCGTCGGCTTTTTCCGCTGACTCAAAGGCAAAATAGTTTGTATGCATAGGTGCCCGGTTGATGGCGTTGACTTCGGGGTCTTTCCATTCGTCAAACGTCTGCGCCGGTGCGTTCAAGCAAATGGCAAGCAATCCGGCTATACATGCTGATTTTCTCATGATTCCTATCTTTTATGGGAGAGTTTTTATTCTTCTTTGTCACTCTGTATTGTGAGGTTACAAAGATACTCATTTTTGTCGAGATATGCAAATAAAAAGAGGGGAAACAAAGATACACCGACCCGTTCAACCGCGTTTGAGTGTAAATTGGAATACAAGCCCACCGTTTTCTCCGTTGGATGCCACGATGTTTCCTCCGTGAAGCACCACTGCGTTTTTAACGATGGCAAGCCCCAACCCGGTTCCTCCCAACTTGCGGCTTCTGCCCTTGTCTACCCGATAAAAGCGTTCAAAGATGCGTGACAGGTGCTCGTCAGCAACGCCCACTCCGTTATCGGCAAATGTAAAATGGAAGAACTCTTCTTTAGCTGTGCATTTGACCACAATGGTAGTTGCCTCCCCGGCATAAGCAATGGCATTGTCGGTAAGATTGCGGAAGATTGAGTAGATAAGCGAAGCGTCGCCCCTGACAATGATGTCTTCCGAAAGTTGGTTCGCCATGCTCATCTTACGTTCTTCGAGTTGCAACGCCACCTCTTGTATGATATTGTTAACCAATTGAGGAATGCTGATGCGCTCTTGATTCATCGATTGCAACCCCACCTCGTCATCCATGCGATTCAGCGCCGAAATGTCTTGCAACAGGTTGGCAAGGCGCAAGCTTTGGGCATAGCACCGTTCAACGAACAGGCAGCGTTTTTCAGCGTCCATATCGGGATTTTCCATCAGCGTCTCGAGGTATCCTTGTATACTGCTCGTAGGAGTTTTCAACTCGTGTGAGATATTTTGAGTAAGTTGCCGTTTTATGCGTGCCTGTTCTTCTTTGCTCTGCTTCAGATGTTGATAGATGCGCACTATGTGTTGTGATATCTCGCCCAACTCGCCCGAAGGAAATTCAGCCACCTCTTCGTCCAGATTGAAGGGTTCGTTGCGTACCGCCTTTTTGGCAAATTTGCGTAACTGGGTGATAGACTTGTTTTGCCTGAGTGTGTGATGGTAAAAAACAAGCACCATGACCACACATACCCCGATGGTTGCCCACATCCCATAGTCGCGTGTCCATGCCGCATATACGCCTCCTATAAAGATGAAGACGATGAATATCCGCAAAACGATTATCAGTTTCTTCATATCCTCACTTCATTATCTTAATAGTTACGATTCGAAGTAATATCCATACCCTTGGCGGGTGACGATGTTTTTGCCATACGCGCCAATCTTCTTGCGCAAGCGGGTGATGTTGACATCCACCGTACGCCCGAGCACATACACGTCTTCGTCCCAAATTTTAGCCAAAATGTCTTCGCGCGTAAAAAGGTGACCACGATGTGCCAGCATCAGCGCCAACATCTCAAATTCTTTTTTGGTCAATGCCACCGGCTCCCCGTCAACCTCCACCTGCTTGGTGTTGAGGTTGAGCACCAACCCTTCATAGACCAACATTTCATCTTCTTTCACCATTTCACTACGGATCGGGGAAGCAGTCAGGTTTGTCCGCCTTATCACCGCTCTCACACGCGCTTGTACCTCGCGTATGCCGAAAGGCTTGGCTATGTAGTCGTCGGCACCCAGGTTAAAACCGGTGAGGGTGTCGTTTTCAGAGTCTCGCGCGGTAATGAATATGATAGGTATATGCGACGTCTCTGGTTGCTTCTTCAACATGTTTGCCAACTTGAAACCCGATGTCTCACCCATCATCACATCCAACAGAAACAGGTGATAACCTTCCAACCGCATCTTCATAGCTTCCTCAGCCGAATGAGCGGCATCTACGGTATACCCTTCGATTTCAAGATTGAATTTCAAGATTTCACACAGGTCTTCTTCGTCGTCAACCACCAGTATGCGGTAACCTTTCGCCTCTTTGTCCATAGATATATTCGCGTATATGTTTCTTTTTTTACGATGCAAAGATAGGGGATTAATTTCAAATTGCCATATTTTCACCAGTGATTGTGTCACATTTCTTAGTTTCATGCCACCTGCCACCTGCTTCTTTGCTTGCAAAATTCAGTTTCTTAAAGCGACCCCTGATTTTCTCTTCTACCAACAAAACATGTTATAAAACATAATTTTTGATTGATTCAGGTCAAGAAAATGCTGTTTTTATGTTATAAAACATAGTTTTTTATTTGTCGATATCAAAATCGACCGTACCTTTGCACTCGTAAAAAGGATAACTTAAGAGTTCCCCATGACCGAAACCGCATCCGCGAGGAACCGACCAAGGTCAAGAAGTAGTTAGATTGAATTGTAGTTTAGTATCTATAAGGTTAAGGAAAAAGATTGTTAGTTTTTAAGGGTAATTTAGGTAAAAAGTTTATTTTTAAGGTTCATAAAGATTGTTTTGAAAAAGGGGAAACTACTTACAGACACTGAAAACCTGCACACCATACACTAAAGTATGGGTGCAAAAGGGTGAGTAAGGATGTGGAAAAGGGCTCTCTGGGAAGAGAGAATCCACATTTTTTTAGGAATCTCTCATAATAAAATAGGTTGATAAGAAGAAGCGGGAGTCCATTTTAGGTGGATTCTCGCTTTGCTTTTTTATTCTTTCGTCTGCAAAATGCCCTGTTTTCACCCGAAATTGTTACCTTTGTATCACGAAAACAATAGAAAAGACAGATATGAAGTACAAAATGCTCGTGCTCGACCTCGCCGGCACCCTCACAAACAGCCAGAAACAGATAACTCCACACACCCTCGACACCCTGCTCGATGCCCAACGGCGAGGTGTCAAGCTGGTGTTGGCATCAGGCAGACCGACCTACGGAATCGTACCCGTAGCCAACCTCCTCCAACTCGACAAGTTCGGAGGATACATCCTTGCCTACAATGGCGGAGAAATCATCAACTGGCAATCAAAAGAAACCATCTACACCCAGCTACTCGACCGGACACAAATCCCCTATATGTATCAGTGTGCCCAAGAAAACGGATTCGCCATCGTAACCTACCACAACGAATTTGTAATCACCGAAACACCCGACGATGTATACGTGCAAAAAGAGGCAATCCTCAATGTGATGAAGACAAAGAGAGTCGACAACTTCTTGAAAGCCATCGACTTTGAGGTGCCCAAATGCCTGATTGTGGGAGAACCCGAACGGCTTCACCAGCTCGAGAAGAAGATGCACGAAGCACTGAAAGAGACCAACGAAGTGTATCGCTCTGAGCCTTACTTCCTTGAACTGGTGCCGAAGGGCATCGACAAGGCACGCTCGTTGGCAGTATTGCTCAACCACCTCCACCTCTCGCCCTCCGAAATGATTGCCTGCGGAGACGGATTCAACGACGTGTCTATGATACGCTTTGCCGGATTGGGGGTAGCCATGCTCAATGCACAACCCGTGGTGAAACAACAAGCCGACTATGTGACCCTCTCAAACGACGAGGAGGGGGTGGCTCACGTGGTTGAAAAGTTTATGAGATAGACACGGACAACGCGCCATATGCCACATTGTCCGTGTCTGAATCAATAAACGCACTGAAGGCATTATTCACACACTGGAGATAACCTTTACAGAAGAAAATGTCAATCCACCCTCCTGACTCACCACGAGGTGGTGCCTTGGAAGATTGTAGCCTGCTCGTAGGGGTAAATATAGCCGTTCATCGTCAGGTTGTTTCCGTTGAAATTAGGACTGATGTAGATGCTTGCTTCATTAGTGCCACCCGTCATAGTCAGATTCAACGTAGCCGATATACCTCCGCCAAATATCGAAAAGTTGTAAAAGATATTACCATCTTTGTCGCGGCTCACTTTCCCGTCCGACACATTACCTTGCACCGTCACCCCTCCCAATCCATTGGGACTATACACAAAGTTGTCAAAAGCCGTCTGCACGGTGCCTTCTCCATTCTTTACCGCCACATAGTTGGTATTCGATGACACATAGCGCATCAATCCGTTGCGGAAAATCACATTGTCAGCCTCCAGCACCCAATTACCGCGTTGCAATGCCTCCACTGCCTCTTCAAACGACACCGAGTCCTGCAACTCTTCTAACGCCTTTGCGCGTGCCTGACGCTCTTTGCGCGCCTCGCGCCAAGCCTCTCTGCGCTCTTGCCGGCTGCTTTGTGCCAGTACCACCATATTGCCCACCATGCTCACTAAGGCAACAAACAACATAATTCTTTTCATAATCAATCATTTAAAAGGTTTAACACTCAAAACATTCACGTTGACTGAAAGAAAACAACCAACGCACATAAAGGTTCACCTTTGGGGAGCAAAGACATTTTTAAAAATTGAAATCTGAAGATAAACCGGCTATACTCTTTCTCGCTATAGAACAATCCGTGTGTGGCATTTTCGCCTGTGTTCACCTCTATCGAATCGGAGAAATCGTCATTGAACACATGCACCATGCCGTCTTCAATGGCATACACTTTATCATCAATCGCATCAACTCTTGTGCAAAGAAAGAAACACTGGCGCAAAAAACCAACAAGCAACACGGAAGAAGTTTTTTACATTCATTGTTTCCAGTATTTATGAACAGCTATTGCATCGTGTTCAGCAACCTTTTCCCTCCCTATCATGTCTGTTTCTTTATTCATTCCTTTCGTTTCACCTTTATCTGACTGTGCTTTAGCTTTTTGTAGGTGAAAGAAAACCATTCCACCACCTCTTCACCGGAGTTTGTATTCTCACCTCCTCCATCCACCTGTTTTTCGTTGTTATACAATCGGTTACGGATGAAAGGAGACTCTTTCCCCTACTATCTTTCACCTCTCTTTTTGCTCCTTCACTTTTGCACCCCTTCCTGTTTCCGAAAGTTTTACATCTTTGAAAAACAAAAAAATTAATCCTCCAAACTTATTAAAAAAACACTGGACACTTACTGAAAAAAGTATCCAGAGTTTTTCGATTTACGCTGGACACTTATTTCAGTCCCCCTTGATACTTTTTTCAGTAAGTGTCCAGTGTTTTTCAGTAAGTGTCCAGCGTTATTGGAAACGTAATAAGAAGGGAGAAAAATGCCTTAAAGAGCCTTTCTTGAAAAATCTCACCAAGGATGGTTCTGGGGTTTATTGGTTGAATGCGCTTCGCGTAGT
>JAFUPU010000021.1 GCA_017472635.1 Bacteroidaceae bacterium | reverse complement strand
TCCCCCACCCCCTCCCTCTATGGAGGGGAGTAAATAGTAAAAAACAGAGAATAATAATCAATGTATAACAAATAAAAAACATGACCCTAACATCCTACTTCCCTCCCTTGGGAGGGGCAGGGGGTGGGTCCGCAAGTATTATGGATTTCAAAATTGCAGTGTTGGCCGGTGACGGTATCGGCCCCGAAATATCCGCTGTAGGAGTGGATGTAATGACCGCCGTATGTGAGAAGTTTGGCCATAAGGTAAGTTACGAATACGCCCTCTGCGGTGCTCACGCCATCGACGAAGTGGGCGACCCTTTCCCCGAGGAGACGTATCAGGTGTGCAAAAATGCCGATGCAGTGCTCTTTTCTGCTGTGGGAGACCCGAAGTTCGATAACGACCCTACGGCAAAGGTGCGTCCCGAGCAGGGATTACTTGCCATGCGTAAAAAATTGGGGCTCTTTGCCAACATCCGCCCGGTGCAGACATTCAAATGCCTTATCCACAAGTCGCCCTTGAGAGCCGAATTGGTTGAAAATGCCGACTTCATCTGCATCCGCGAACTGACGGGCGGTATGTACTTCGGTGAAAAGTATCAAGATAATGAAAAGGCTTACGACACTAATTATTATACCCGTCCCGAAATTGAACGCATCCTGAAAGTAGCTTTCGAATACGCCATGAAGCGCCGCAAACACCTTACCGTGGTGGACAAGGCAAATGTGCTTGCCTCGTCACGCCTTTGGAGACAGATTGCGCAAGAGATGGCACCGCAATATCCGGAAGTGACCACCGACTACATGTACGTAGACAATGCCGCCATGCGCATGATTCAAGAGCCGACGTTCTTTGACGTGATGGTGACTGAGAATACTTTTGGCGACATCCTCACCGACGAAGGCTCGGTCATCAGCGGCTCGATGGGCCTCCTCCCCTCAGCCTCCACCGGCGAAAGCACTCCAGTATTTGAACCCATCCATGGAAGCTGGCCGCAAGCCAAGGGATTGAACATCGCTAACCCGCTTGCACAAGTGCTCTCTGTTGCTATGCTCTTCGAATACTTCAATCTCAAGGAAGAGGGTGCTCTCATCCGTCAGGCTGTAGATGCTTCGCTTGATGCCAACGTGCGCACTCCCGAAATCCAAGTGGAGGGCGGTGCCAAATATGGCACAAAAGAGGTTGGCGAATGGTTGGTAAAGTATATCCAAACGCGATAATCAACTGTTAAAATTCACCAACGGAACATATCTTGGCAATTCTCGTGCTGCCAAGATATGTTCATTTTTATTGCGCCTATACAAAAAAGAGGGATTCTGACGCGACCATACAATCCCCTAAAAAACCTTTCACAGTTTTGTCAAGACTACAGTTTCACACATACATACTATAAAGATAAGAAGATATATGCTGAGTCTATTCGTAAAAAGGGAATAAAATGCCATTTCACACGTTTAGGTCTGATACAAGAAGCCTGATATAGAAGAATGCAAGAAAAAGGATAACGGATGGAACTATGACCGATTTGGAGAAAATGTTAGTCATTTTCCCTCTTTTTTATGTTAAAAATGATTTTTTTATTCATTATATTTGGCTAATTGAGAAATTTAACGGATATTTGCATCGTTAGTAAAAAACTTATTAAAACTTTGTAGTATGAGTGAACAGGAGAAAAACAACGGAGAAAATAAGGTAGCAAGGAAACCTTATAACATTCGCGAGAAAAAGCAAAAAGAGGCTGCGTACCGCTCATTAATCAGAGCAGAGTTGGCAGATGAATTGTATGACAAAATCATCACAATCATCGTCCTTCAAAAGAAATACAGAGACGCTGACTATTCAGCCAAAAGTCTGGCAGCAGAATTGCAAACAAACACCCGCTATCTGTCAGCTGTTATCAATTCACGTTTTGGCATGAACTACTCATGCCTGGTAAATGAGTATCGTATCAAAGATGCAGCATTCTACCTCACTGACAAGAGATATGCCCACCTGAACATCGAAGAGATCAGTTCTATGGTAGGTTTCTCTAACCGTCAATCATTCTATGCTGCGTTCTACAAGAACATGAACGAAACTCCCAACAGCTATAGAAGAAGACATGAATTGGCTGACGAAAAGCTGAAGAAAGAGAAAATGAAAAAAGCCGCTAAATCCTCTACTCCCGGAAAAAGAGGTAGAAAAAGAAAAGAGGCATAATCTCTTCTTTCATCCAAAATAAACGGACATTATAAGGGAACTGTAGCAGGTTACACTGCAACAGTTCTCTTTTGCAATTAATTACACAACTGAATATCCAATGAGAAACAGATTCATTCAATTAACCCTGATTGCCACTATGTTTGCATCTTGCAATCCTACCCCCAAAGAAGAAACCACTGACAACTTCAACTATACCGACGAGCAATTTGCCGATTTGCAAATGCTCCGCTATAAAGTGCACGGATTTGAAGAACTCACACTCAAACAAAAAGAGTTAGTATATTACCTGTCACAAGCAGCACTCGAAGGACGTGACATCCTATTCGACCAGAATGGGAAACACAACCTGGTAATCAGAAAAATGCTGGAGACCGTATATACCGAATATCCAGGAGATAAAGAGAGCAAAGATTTCAAGGCCTTGGAAACTTACCTCAAACGGGTATGGTTCTCAAATGGAATCCACCACCACTATGGATGCGAAAAGTTCATCCCCGGATTCAGCGCTGAGTTCCTCCGCAATGCTTTGAACAGCGTAAACGCAGCCAATCTGCCCTTGGCTGAAGGACAAACGGTAGACCAACTTTGCGAAGAGGTTTTCGATGTGATATTCGACCCTACCGTAATGCCCAAACGCGTAAACCAGGCAGACAACGAAGATTTGCTGATGACCTCGGCATGCAACTACTACGAAGGAGTTTCGCAACAAGAGGCTGAAGATTTCTACAACGCAATGAAAGACCCCAACGACCCTTCGCCCATCATGTATGGAATGAACAGCAAATTGGTCAAAGAAAATGGCAAGCTGGTCGAAAAAGTATGGAAAGTGGGAGGATTATATTCTGACGCTATCGAAAAGATTGTCGGATGGTTGGAAAAAGCAGCCAACGTAGCCGAAAACGACAAGCAGAAAGCTGTTATCGAGAAGTTGATTGAGTTTTACCGCGATGGAGATTTGAAAACTTTCGACGAATACTCTATCACATGGGTTAACGACCTTGATTCACGTATCGATTTCGTAAACTGTTTCACCGAGAGCTATGGTGACCCGTTAGGCATGAAGGCAAGTTGGGAGTCGATTGTTAACTTCAAAGATCTGGAAGCAACCAAACGCACTGAAACCATCAGTGCCAATGCCCAATGGTTTGAAGACCACTCACCCGTAGACAAGCGATTCAAAAAAGAGAAGGTAAAAGGCATTACCGCCAAGGTCATCACGGCAGCCATGCTGGGAGGAGACTTGTATCCCTCAACAGCCATTGGAATCAACTTGCCCAATTCAAACTGGATCAGAAGCGCCCATGGCTCTAAATCAGTAACCATCGGAAACTTGACTGATGCATACAGCCAGGCATCCAAAGGAGGCGGACTGGTCAAGGAGTTTGCCTATAGCGAAGAAGAGCTGAAGCTCATCGAACAATATGCCGACATAACCGACAACCTGCATACCGACCTTCACGAATGTTTGGGACACGGCTCAGGCAAACTGCTTCCCGGAGTAGACCCTGACACGTTAAAGGCATATGGTTCGACCATCGAAGAGGCACGTGCCGACCTGTTCGGACTTTACTATCTTGCCGATGACAAATTGACAGAACTTGGACTGGTACCTTCACCCGATGCCTACAAAGCACAATACTATTCATACATGATGAACGGATTGATGACCCAGTTGGTACGCATCAACCAAGGAAACAACATCGAAGAGGCTCACATGCGCAACCGCGCCCTCATTGCACGTTGGGTAATGGAAAAGGGTGCCGGCGAAAAGGTGGTAGAGATGGTGAAGAAAGATGGCAAGACCTATGTAAAGGTCAACGACTACCAAAAGTTGCGCCAACTCTTTGGAGACTTATTGGCTGAGATACAACGCATCAAGTCGGAAGGCGACTATATTGCCGCACGCGACATTGTTGAGAACTATGCCGTAAAAATCGATCCGACTCTTCATGCTGAAATATTGGAGCGATACAAGAGTTTGAATCTTGCTCCCTACAAAGGTTTCATCAACCCCGTCTATACAGCCGTAACCGACGAGAATGGCAACATCACGGACGTGACCATCGACTACACCGAAGGCTACGCCGAACAGATGCTCCGCTATAGCAGCGAG
The DNA here is from genome assembly GCA_017472635.1 of Bacteroidaceae bacterium. Lineage (GTDB taxonomy): Bacteria > Bacteroidota > Bacteroidia > Bacteroidales > Bacteroidaceae > Phocaeicola_A. The sequence continues at coordinate 1,666 of JAFUPU010000021.1, read as the reverse complement.
TACGCTAACTTACCGTATCGCAACTGATAATATTCATTAGGCACGGATTACGCGGATTACACGGAAACGGGAAACATGAGAACCGTGTTAATCCATGTAATCCGTGCCTAAAACAAACAGAAGCATGACCATCCACGAAACCATCAAGGAAATCAAAGCACAATTCCGCCTCTTCATGAATGGAGCCGTCTCGCAAAGTATGCGCGAGAAGGGTATCGACTACAAGTTGAACTTCGGCATCGAACTGCCCCGTCTGAAAGAAATTGCTCTCAGGTACGAGAAAAATCATGCACTGGCAGGAGCGTTGTGGAAAGAGAATATCCGCGAATGCAAGATTTTGGCAACCCTATTGCAACCCACCGAAAGTTTTCTACCCGAAATTGCCGATATATGGATTGAAGAAATCCAACACAAAGAGATTGCAGAAATCCTCACCATGAATTTGCTGCAACACCTCCCCTATGCCCCAGGCAAAGCCTTTGAATGGATTGCCGACGAGCGCGAATATTTCCAGCTTTGCGGATACCTCCTGTTAGGAAGACTTTTCATGCGGAAAGTACAATTAAACGAACGGGCAGAAAACGAATTCATCGATCAGGCCATTGCCACATTGGCAGGACTTGAAGACAATCCGCGCATAGCCAATGCGGCACTGACTGCCTTGCAAAAATATGCCGAAAGCAGCCCCCAACAATACCAACGAATTGAAAAAGAACTCAAGCCTTTAGAAGCAAAGATGCAAAGACAATTCCTCTTTTAGCAACCGATAATAGGATATTTTGCATTTTTTCTATCTTTTTTTTTCCTATTCCGCCAAAAAGAACTAACTTTGTTCGCGATAGTGACAGACCAATGGAAATAAAAGAACTCAAAGAGACCGTAAGACAGCTATTCACAGAGTACCTGCGCGTAAATGGACATCGAAAGACGTCTGAACGGTATGCTATACTTGACACTATATACTCTATTAAAGGACACTTCGACATCGAGACACTGCACGACTTGATGTTGAACGAAGAAAAATTCAGGGTTAGTCGCGCAACTCTTTACAATACGTTGATTCTGTTACTTGATGCCAAACTGGTCATCAAACACCAATTCGGAAACTCCTCACAGTACGAACGCTCGTACAACATGGAGACCCACCACCATTTGATATGTACCCAATGCGGCAAAGTGACCGAGCACCACAACGAGGAGCTTCAAGAACTTATTGCCGCATCTCCCATGAAACGTTTCCAAATGTCTCACTATTCGTTGTACATCTACGGCATTTGCTCTAAATGTGCAACACAAAAACGACGTAACGCGAAAATAAATAAATCAAAATAAACATTCATAAAAAAGAAAATGAAAGTAGACGTTCTGTTAGGCCTCCAATGGGGCGATGAAGGTAAAGGCAAAGTGGTTGACGTACTGACTCCCAACTATGATGTGGTTGCACGTTTTCAGGGAGGACCCAATGCCGGTCATACATTAGAATTTGAAGGTCAGAAATACGTACTCCGTTCCATTCCGTCCGGAATATTCCAAGGAGATAAAGTTAATATAATAGGAAATGGTGTAGTGCTCGACCCTGCCCTTTTCAAAGGAGAAGCTGAAGCACTGGAAGCATCGGGACACTCACTGAAAGAGCGCCTTCACATTTCAAAAAAGGCTCACCTGA
>JAFUPU010000020.1 GCA_017472635.1 Bacteroidaceae bacterium | reverse complement strand
TATGATAATTCCGTGGATGGAGAAGAAGCAAAACTACAATTCCGTTTAGTGAATGGTGTTATGGGTAAAATGTATGTAACCGATGTGCCTGAATGGGCACAAGCCATATTACCCGACACGGAATTTATCCGCCATCGAAAAGGCAAAGATTGAATGTGCCGAAAAACTCTTCAATTCCATCTCTACAGCTAATGTGAAATACCACAAAGTGGCGACTTATCAGGACTTGATAGATGGGATGCAGGCTGTAGGGTGAGAAAAATGGGCTAAACAAATGTGACTTCGCGAAAGACGTGTATACGAGGTGAAAAAAGTGGCAGGACTCAGGTCGTTCTGTTGCAGGACTCAGCCACGTGAGTCCTGCAACCGGTGAGGCTGAGTCCTGCAACAGACGAAGCTATGTCCAGGAGATTTTTGAAAATATCGAGGATATAACAGAGAAAATCGAGCAACCAATCGACTTGTGAAGAGGTCATCCTGTAAATGTCTCATTCCATGCCTGATAGGGGTGAAATGAGACATTTGTTATATCCGTATGCTACAAAATTGACATTCTCATTCCACCTCCTATACTTGTATTCACATCACCTCATTCCGCTCGTTTCATTTCACCCGTATCGTCCTGTACAGTAGATGGTTACGGGTGAAAGGAGGTGCTTCCATTCACCTTTCACACCTTCCATCAATTCTTCAACTTTTTTTAGGTATGACACGGATTATTTATTATATGCACTATCAACTCCTCAACCTTTCAACCAATAAACCGCCTTTGGTGAGATTTTTCAAAATAGGCACTTTATGACATTTTTCTCCCTTTCCATTACGTTCCAAAAACGCTGGACACTTACTGAAAATCTCTGGACACTTACTGAAAAAAGTATCAAGGGGAACTGAAATAAGTGTCCAGCGTAAATCAAAAAACTCTGGATACTTTTTTCACTAACTGTCCAGTGTTTTTTGAAAAGCCTGAAAGGTTATTTTTGGGCTTTTCTGAGATGTAAAGATTTCTAAAAACAGGAAAGAGCAACGGTGAAGGAGCAAAAGGAGAGGTGAAAGGGATTAAGAAAAAGAGTCTCCTTTCACCCGTAATGAATTATAAGACAATGAAATACAGGTGAAGGAAAAACTTGTTCGGTAGAAAGGATGATGAAGGTGAGATGGAGGCACCTCCTTTCACCCGCAAAAAGCTGAAATGCAATCGGATAGAGGTGAAATGAAAGAATGGAGGAACTGAAGGCATAACCATTAGGTCTAATATTATAAAAAAGGAAAGCCTGCTTACTTAATATTCGTAACGTGCACATTCATACAAATTATTTGTGTAATATGAAACTTATAGTTATCTTTGCACTGAATACAAACCTTTTTAAAACATCTTAGTATGAAAAAGATTATCACCATGTGTCTGCTCATTGCCACTTCTCTCGGAATGTTGGCATTGAATGACGAAAAGAAGAAGTCCTCAACGGACAAGTGTGTAGAGATTACGTTCGATTACGAACGCAAATCGGGACCCGGTTCAAACCAGTATGCCGTGTGGATCGAGAACGAGAAAAACGAAGTCGTAAAGACGCTCTTTGTCACTTCGTTTACCACCAAAGGCCGTGTACGCGAAGGACAACCCATCAAGCGCGGTTATACTTACCGCCCGGCTTGTGTACCCACATGGGTGACGAATGCCAAAGCTGCCGAGATGACGGACACTGAACTTGATGCATTCACCGGGGCCACGCCTAAAGAGAGCGGCAAGCAAACCTTCATTTGGGACTTCACCGACAACGAAGGCAAGCGCGTAGCCAAAGGAACTTACAAAGTATTTGTCGAAGCAACCCTCAAGAACGAGTGCCGCATCCAATTCTCAGGCGCTGTCAGCACCAAAGCCAAGAAAGGCGAAGTGGCTATGAACGTCAGCGCAACCGGCTCCGACGAACCATATGCCGGCATGGTGAAGAACGTAAAAGTGGTGGTGAAATAAACCAGTAAACATTTCACCATTCACAATGTAAGGAAACAGAAAAAACTCGCCCCTTCGCCGACATCATCCCAAGGCTAAACCTACCTTAGCCTTGGGATGATGCTTTCATAAACTGAACATCAAGCACTTACGTTTCGATTGAAATTCTGCCCATTTTTCGCGCGAAAGAAAACTTGCGTGCATATGCGCGATTCTCGCACGGTCTGTTTTGTGCCTTCTTATCCTTATTTTAATATAATCTTTCCATTTCCTATTTTTTTCCCATTTTGAAAGCGTGTAACATTATAGACACCTTTGGGCATGGTGCTCTTGAATACCACATTGTTTTCGCCTGCAGGGACAAATTTCTTGCCTAACATTTTTCCAACAGAGTTTGTCATGATGATTTCTGATGCCTCGGAGGTATCAGACAATCGCACATTTATCGTTGACTCTTGTTGTTTCACTCTCATATTCACAGGTATGTTGTTCACCTTGAAGACGCTATTTGTCTGCTTGTTTATCCGATAGAACATGGTGCAATCGGTGTTTTCATCGTCAATTTTGGAGTGTCCTTCTACGACCAGGTAATTCTTTCCTCCAATGGTGATAATTGTCATATATTGGCAATCGTATTCGTCTGCTTCAAATTCATCTCCAAAATCGATGTCATAGATTACGGTACCGTCAGACGAAAGAATCTGGACACCCCGACATGCGGGATATGCATAGTCTGAAATCAGCGTTGAATGTGTCAGTGTCAGGACGTTTCCTCCATATTCAGGAGAAATACTGCTCCAATCACTAATGTCTGTCAATGTCATCTTAGGAACAATATATTCGAACTTCTCATCATCATTAAAGAGGGTTTGAGACAAGATGAATTCATAATTGTCATTGCTGCTTCCTCCATCGAAGTTGATGTAATTCAAATAGATTACAGGTGTCTCACACGAACGCTCTTCCGTCCGTTCGCCGACAACTTGCCACTCGGTGTATGTGGCTTCATAATTGACACGAACCTGATACAACACATTGTCTTTGCATAAGGTATAGCTGATTGGATATTTTGTCCCGAAATAATCGAACCCAAAGAAGTATTCAGACATACTCATTCGGGTAATATAATAAGGATTGGTTGCACAAACAATCGTATCCCCGTTTTCTATGCGAACCTCAACTTCCCCTTTCCATCTTTCTTCTTCCAGAAATTGTTCAAACGTGTAATATTCATCCAAATCGCGATAATGTTCCCTGTATAACTCCGTTTTGGTAATCTCTTTGACTTCACGAGTTTTGTCCTGATACTTCAGGCTATAGTTGAATGTTCCGTCTTTTACATTGATGGTATTTATTCTCTCAATATCATCGTTGTACAAGGCTATGGAATGTCCCTCATCATTTTCTTTTTCAAAATGAAGAATCGGTTTATCTTCCGCAGAGAATTGGCGAGGTATTGCCATTAAAGACGTGTAGTTCTCAACAATTGTATTTTGGCCTGTTGCCGGCAATGCCATCATTGTGGCAAGGAATAATAATTGTTTCGTTCTCATCTTATGCGAATGTTTTTAATGATTATCGGTGGCAAATATAGGGGAAATAAATGAAAAACAAGGTGATTTCTTGGAAAAATGAAAAGAATATTGTTTCTTTGCATATAAAATAAATAGAGGAAGGCATTATGAAAACAAAGAATGAAATTCTGCATTTGTTGAGCCAATACAAACCGATGGCAATGAGCAAATACGGTTTGACTCGTATAGGTATTTTTGGTTCTGTAGCGCGAAACGAGCAAACGGAAGCAAGCGATGTTGACATATGCTATGAAGGAAAAGTTCCCTCTTTACTGACTTTGGATGCCATTCAAACAGAATTGGAAAAACTTTTCGGATGTCCTGTAGATATAGTGCGAGTGCGTGAAGGTATGAACAGACTTCTCCGTCAAAGAATTCAAAAGGAGGGTATTTATGTTTGATAAAGAAATTGCATTGGATAGTTTGAAGAAAATCCAAACGGTTATAGACACAATAATCGATAGGACTTCAGCTATTAGGAATCCTTTGAAATTGATACTGATGTCGTGTTTACAACCCTCGAAGAAGACATTCCTCCGATGAAACATGTAGTTGAAAGAATGATTGCTGATTTGATATAGGACAAAAACGTAACACTTAGTTATTCTTCAAATTGATGATAACCTATGATTTGTTTTGTAATAGAGAAGAAAATTGTATTTTTGTACGGAAATAGAGACTGAAAAACAAGTATTGAAAATCTAATAACACACCAAAACATGAATAAAAAGTTGATAATCAATGGTCTTTTATTGTCTATGGCATTCTCTGTGCAAGCACAAGAGGTGACCGAATGGCCTGTTGTTGAAACAGAGGCGCGTCCTGCCGCACGTTGGTGGTGGATGGGTAGTGCCGTAGATAAAGAGGGCTTGACACACAACCTTGAAGCGTATGCCGAAAAGGGGTTGGGCACCGTAGAAATCACCCCCATCTATGGAGTAAAAGAGAATGAGGCAAATGACATTGACTACCTGAGTAAGGAGTGGATGGATATGTTGAAACATACAACTGCTGAAGCCGCCCGCTTGGGTATGAATGTAGACATGAATAATGGTACGGGATGGCCTTTCGGAGGGCCTGAGGTGAGCATTGAGGATGCAGCTACACGTGCTTTGTTTCAAGAATATACGGTGAAGGGCGGTGAACGGTTGAATGGCGTCATCGTTGTGGAAGACCGTAAGCAGAAAGAGGTAGCCAAGTTGGGATGCCTGATGGCTTATGGTCCTGACGGGAAAACAATGAACCTGACCAAGAAGGTGGCAGCCGACGGCAAGTTGAATTGGACAGCTCCTGCGGGAGGTGAATGGAAACTCATAGCGCAGTTTACAGGCAAGACCCTGCAGTTGGTGAAACGTGCCGCACCCGGTGGTGAAGGCTATGTGATGGACCACTTTGACAAAGGAGCGGTCAAACGCTATCTTACCAAATTTGACAAAGCATTTAAAGAGCACGGGGTGGAGCAGATACCCAATAACTTCTTCAACGACTCGTATGAGGTGTATGGAGCTGATTGGACACCCACATTGCTTGCCGAATTTGCAAAGCGCAGGGGATACAGGTTGGAAGACCATTTCCCTGAATTTCTGGATGGCGCGAAGGGGAAAGAGCGTAGCGATGCTACAGCACGCATCGTGAGTGATTACCGCGAAACATTGGGTGAATTGCTCTATGAAAACTTTACCCTGCAATGGACAAACTGGGCACACAAGCATGGAAGCCAGACACGCAACCAGGCACATGGTTCGCCCGGTAACCTGATAGACCTCTATGCAACGGTTGATGTGCCAGAGTGTGAAGGGTTCGGACTTTCGGAGTTCGGCATCAAAGGACTCCGTAAAGACAGTCTTACCCGCAAGAACGACTCGGATATGTCTATGTTGAAATACCCCTCGTCGGCTGCTCACTTGACAGGCAAGAATCTGGTTTCGTCTGAGACATTCACTTGGTTGACCGACCATTTCCGCACTTCGTTGTCGCAATGCAAGCCCGAAATAGACCTGATGTTCTTGTCGGGAGTAAACCATACCTTCTTCCACGGTGCCACCTATACCCCGAAGGGAGAAGCCTGGCCGGGATGGAAGTTCTATGCATCGGTGGACATGACACCCACTAACAGTATTTGGCGCGATGCTGATGCATTTTTTGACTATATCAGCCGTTGCCAGTCATTCTTGCAGATGGGAAACCCCGATAATGACTTCCTTGTCTATCTGCCGGTATATGACATGTGGAATGAACAACCCGGACGCATGCTTGCCTTTGACATACATGGCATGCAAAAGCGTGCTCCCAAATTTATTGAGACGGTAAACAGCATCATGGAAGCCGGCTATGACGTTGACTATATCTCTGACAAGTATATACGTTCGACCCGTTGCATTGATGGTGAACTCAAGACCGTAGGCGGAGCCGCTTACAAAGCCATCATCATCCCTGCCGTCAAACGTATGCCTGCCGATATTTTGCAGAAGCTCATCAAATTGGTTGAACAGGGAGCCGAAGTGATATTCGTAGACAACTATCCGGAGAGTGTGCCGGGCTATAGCAACCTGAAGAAGCGTACTTCACAATTTGACAAATTGTTGGCACAGTTGCCTGAGGCTGACTTTAACCAAGTGGCGGTACATGCATTGAAGAAAGGTAAAATCATCACCGGAAACGACTATGCTACCACATTGGCAGCAACCGGGGTTGAGCCTGAAGAAATGAAGGTGCAACACGGGCTTCAATATATCCGTCGCGAGAATAAGGATGGGTTCCACTATTTTGTAGCATCGTTGCAACCGGAAGGAGTAGATGATTGGATAACATTGGCTGTTCCTGCAAAAAGTGTGCTCTTCTTTGACCCGATGAATGGAAAGGTGGGCAAGGCACAAATCAAGCAAGAGGGCGGAAAGACGAAAGTGCGTATGCAACTGGCGTCAGGTGAATCAGTCATCATCAAGACCCTGACCGACCAGGATGCAGTTGCCGAGGAGTGGGACTACTTGAGTCCGCAACCTGTCAACCTTTCGTTAGACTATGGATGGACATTGAGTTTCCCCGAGAGCGAACCTGCCATTGAGGGGACATTCGACATCCTGACGTTGGGGTCTTGGACAGAACAGACCCGCATACCGCATGCCACTACCAACATGGGTACCGGATTGTATAAAATAGAGTTTGACCTGCCGGCAATCAGTGCCGACGAATGGGTACTTGACTTAGGCGACGTGCGTGAGAGTGCCCGCATACGCATCAATGGAAAAGAGGTGACCACTCTTTTTGCTGTTCCTTATCGCACACAGGTTGGAAAATATCTGCAAGCCGGAAAGAATATATTGGAGGTTGAGGTGACCAACCTGCCTGCCAATCGCATTTCAGACTATGACAGACGCGGCATTGAATGGCGTAAGTTTAAAGACATCAATGTAGTCAAACTGAACTATAAGAAGGGAGACTATAGTAACTGGGAGCCTGTACCTTCAGGATTGTTAGGACCGGTAAAACTGATGCCTACCAATAAATAACTTCGCTTTTCGACATGGTAAGATGTTCATCCTGCTGTCATCCTAAAGACTTGTAGAGCTTGACGGATGGTGGCAGGATGAATTTTTATAAGAAGAAAACCGATGTTTGATTGTGAAGAATGGTTAAAAAACAAACTTTTCTCATGTGGAGTTTTGTAAATTCAGAAAAAGTATATAACTTTGCACCAAGTTTTTCATGGTATTAGATTTAAGGTTAATAAAGGTTGGGTCAAAGCGTTGACCCTTTTTTTATGCCTATATGTATGGTTGTTGCCTTGCTTGGTTATACTCCCTATACCTTATTATAATATGCATCAATATAAACGATAATAAGATACAATGACACTTCCGCTTGACATACACGCTCATGTTGCATCTCCAGAAAAAGAGGGAGGCAGGCGTGTCATTTCCATATCTCCCAAAGACCTCCATTGGAGTGTGGTATTGGGTGCAGGCGGAGATTATCCTTGCATCAGTGTGGGGCTTCACCCCTGGCAAGTAGATGAAGAGTGGGAGGTGATGGTAAATGAATGCATTGTGCCGGCACTGAGCATGCCGCATGTTGTGGCTGTGGGAGAAGTCGGATTGGATAGGGTAAAGGGGGGTGAATGGGGCTGTCAGATTGCTGCATTCAAAGCGCAAGTGATGCTCTCAGAGCAATATCGGAAACCTCTGATAGTGCATTGTGTCAAAGGGTATGATGACCTGATTGCATTGTACAAATCGATTCGTCCTATGCAATGCTGGATAATACACGGATTTCGTGGGAAGGCTATACAGGCGGCACAATTGACCCGGATGGGTTTTTCTCTCTCCTTTGGTGAGCATTTTTGTACCGAAGCAGTTTGTGCCTGTCCGCTTGACCGATTGTTTGTTGAAAGCGACGAGAGTCTTTTGCCGTTAGACACCCTTTATGCCCGTATTGCTGGAGCAAAGGGAGTATCTGTCGGGAGGGTGGAAGAACAGGTAAGAAAAAACGTAGAGGGACTATTCTTGAAATCAGTATGATACTGAGACTTCGAACTCTTCAGCGCGGAGCAGTTCAGCGATGTGGTCGAGTTCTTGTGGAGTCGCTTTTTTCAGATATTCTCCTGGGGTTTCCCTGTCGATGGTATATATCATCACTTGTCGTGGAGCAATCTCTTTTACCACCTTTATCCAAGGAAACACATATTCATCGGTTGTATTGTCGACGTCTTCTCCCTCGTCACTCTTTCCTTTCAGAAACATGGTTTGTATAATCGCATGCCCTTTCATGGCTTTCAATCCTTCAATTATCTCAGAAAGGCTATAGTGTCCTGTAGGTCTGTCGACCCGTCGGATATACTCTTCGTTTACGGAATCGAGCTTCATGATGGGATTGTCTACTTTCATCAATGCGTTGCGTATAATAGGGTCTATTACCCGCGTGGCATTGGTGAGTACACTGACCTTGGCATTCGGGAAATAGCGGTCTCGTAAGGAAAGGGTGTCTTCTATGACTCCGGGAAATTGAGGATGTATGGTAGGTTCGCCATTTCCGGCAAATGTCAATACATCCGGAGCCAATCCTTCTTGTTTCATCATCTGCAAGCGACCTTTCAATGCTGTTTTCACCTCTTCGCGTGTAGGCATAGGCAAATGTGGGCGATAATTGGAGTTATAGCCACATTCACAATAGATGCAATCGAAAGTACATACTTTACCATCGGGGGGCATAAGATTGATTCCTAATGAAATCCCCAAACGGCGACTTTTTATAGGACCAAAAATAGGAGATGGATAGATAATCGTAGACATAAAATGGACTTTTATACGAATTTGTATGCAAAGATAGGACAAATTTTTGGAACTTCTATAGAATTGTCGTAATTTTGCAGCCGAAAACTAATGTGGAAAGATTTGGGCAGCTTGCAACCACAGTAAAAAATGCTAAAGAAAGTAATTTTGACCGATTGCTAGCATATACATCTACCCACTTTGTTTCCTCAGGAAGTGCCTTATTCATCTATTAACAATTAATTAAAAGAAAGAGAAATGGGATATCTGTTTACATCTGAATCGGTGTCTGAAGGGCACCCCGACAAAGTGGCTGACCAAATATCGGATGCAGTATTGGACAAACTGTTGGCTTACGATCCTCAGTCAAAAGTTGCTTGTGAGACATTGGTGACTACTGGGCAGGTGGTGATAGCTGGTGAAGTGAAAACCAAAGCATACGTGGATTTGCAGCTTATTGCTCGCGAAGTAATCAAAAAAATTGGTTACACAAAGGGAGAATACATGTTTGAGAGTAACTCGTGCGGTGTGCTTAATGCTATCCACGAGCAAAGTCCCGATATTAATCGTGGTGTGGAACGGCAAGATCCAATGGAACAGGGAGCTGGGGATCAGGGAATGATGTTTGGCTATGCTACTAACGAGACAGAGAACTATATGCCTCTGTCGCTCGACCTTTCGCACCGTATTCTTCAAGTATTGGCTGATATCCGTAAGGAGGGCGAGGTTATGACCTATTTGCGTCCTGATGCCAAGAGTCAGGTGACCATAGAATATGATGATGACAATCGTCCCATGCGTATAGATACCATTGTTGTGTCTACTCAACACGATGATTTTATTCAGCCAACAGATGAAACAGATGAGGCTCAATTGAAGGCAGACGAGGAGATGTTGGCTGTTATCCGACGGGATGTCATTAATATATTAATGCCGCGTGTTATCGCCTCTATCCATGCTGAAAAGGTGCTGGCTTTGTTCAATGATGATATTATTTACCATGTGAATCCCACAGGGAAGTTTGTTATTGGTGGCCCCCACGGTGACACAGGATTAACAGGACGCAAGATAATTGTTGACACTTATGGTGGAAAAGGAGCTCACGGAGGTGGTGCGTTTTCTGGTAAAGACCCTTCGAAGGTTGATCGTAGTGCTGCTTATGCAGCTCGCCATATTGCCAAGAATTTGGTGGCTGCAGGTGTGAGCGATGAAGTGTTAGTGCAAGTTTCATACGCTATCGGGGTGGCACGACCTATCAACATTTATGTGAACACATACGGACGTAGTCGTGTAGCGATGACTGATGGTGAGATAGCACACCGTGTAAATAAATTGTTTGACATGCGTCCACGTGCCATTGAAGAGCGTCTGAAGTTGCGTAACCCTATTTATCAAGAGACTGCTGCTTACGGGCATATGGGGAGACAGCCGGAAGTTGTCACTAAACAATTTCGTAGCCGCTACGAAGGAAACAAGGATCTTGAAGTGGAGCTTTTTACATGGGAGAAACTTGACTATGTAGAGAAAATAAAAGAGGAGTTTGGCTTGTAAAAACTATTTTTAGGCGTAATTACATGATTGGGGTGTATTTGATGAGATGCAAGGTAATCTAGGTTTAATTTACTTTTGTTTTCTCTTAATTTTGGTTAAAACGTACAGGCGTCTCATACTTTTTTGTATATTTGCCAAATTATTGCAATTAACAACAATCTTTATTAAACATCATTTGATATGAAAACAAATTATGAAATTCGTTATGCTGCGCATCCCGAGGATGCAAAGAGCTACGATACCAAGCGTATCCGCCGCGATTTCTTGATAGAGAAAGTATTTGCTGCTGACGAAGTGAATATGGTATATTCTATGTATGATCGTATGGTTGTGGGTGGTGCCATGCCTGTAAATGAGGCACTGAAATTGGAGGCTATCGACCCGTTGAAGGCTCCTTACTTCACTACCCGTCGCGAGATAGGTATGTTCAACGTAGGAGGTCCCGGTGTGGTGAAAGCCGGTGACGAGACATTTGAACTGGATTACAAGGAAGCCCTCTACATCGGTTCGGGTGACCGTGATGTCATTTTCGAAAGCAAAGACCCGAAGAACCCTGCCAAATTCTACTTCAACTCATGCACCGCTCACACCAGCTATCCTTGCAAGAAGGTGACAAAGGAGAATGCATTGGTAATGCACTTGGGAAGCTTGGAAGGCTCTAACGACCGAAACATCAACAAGATGTTGGTAAATCAGGTGTTGCCCACTTGTCAGATTCAGATGGGTATGACTGAGTTGGCTCCTGGTAGCGTGTGGAACACTATGCCGGCTCATGTACACAGTCGTCGTATGGAGGCTTATTTCTATTTTGAATGTCCTGAAGACCACGCCATCTGTCACTTTATGGGTGAGGTCGACGAGACACGCCATGTGTGGATGAAAAATGACCAGGCAGTACTTTCTCCTGAATGGTCTATCCATAGTGCAGCTGCTACTCATAACTATACTTTTATTTGGGGTATGGGAGGTGAAAACCTTGATTATGGTGATCAAGATTTTTCATTGATTACTGACTTAAAGTGATTTCAACACTCTTTAATAAAGAATTGAATATGACAAACATTTTTTCATTAGAAGGTAAGAATGCTTGGATTACAGGGGCGTCTTACGGAATTGGATTTAACATTGCCAAGGCTTTTGTGCAGGCTGGTATTAAAAACATCATCTTCAATGACATTAATGAAGATGCTTTGGCTAAAGGTCTGGCTAATTACAAAGAAGCCGGCATTGAAAACGTACACGGATATGTATGTGATGTGACTAACGAAGTTGCTGTAAAGGAACTTGTTGAGAAAGTGCATGCTGAGGTCGGACAAATCGACATTTTGGTAAACAATGCAGGGATTATCAAACGTATCCCTATGCATGAAATGAAACGCTCTGAGTTTCAACAGGTAATTGATATTGACCTGGTTGGACCATTTATTTGTGCTAGCGCCGTTATTCCTGAAATGATGGAACGTCGTGAAGGAAAGATTATCAATATTTGTTCAATGATGAGTGAGCTGGGTCGTGAAACAGTATCAGCTTATGCTGCCGCCAAGGGTGGATTGAAGATGCTGACCCGCAACATCTGCTCAGAGTATGGCGAATACAACATCCAGTGCAACGGTATCGGCCCGGGCTACATCGCTACTCCTCAAACGGCTCCTTTGCGTGAGCGTCAGGCTGACGGAAGCCGCCATCCGTTCGACTCGTTTATCTGTGCTAAAACACCTGCTGGACGTTGGCTTGATCCTGAAGAATTGGGTGGACCGGCTGTTTTCCTTGCTTCTAAAGCGTCAGATGCTGTAAATGGTCACGTGCTCTACGTAGACGGTGGTATCTTGGCTTATATTGGTAAACAACCCTAATTTGGCAATATAAATAGGAATTATGAATCCTAATTGAGTAAAGTTAATTAGTGGAATTCATAATTCCTACATATATATAAAAGATTCATAAATATTAATTTATCAAAAAATGAAATATCTTTCATTCTTCGCAGCATTATTGTTTGTTTCCTGTGGTAACAAAGGTCCTTTGCAGGTGACAGTGACTAATCCTATTGAACTCGAACGTAATGGCGAGTTGGTAGAAGTGTGCATGGAACAAGTTTCTAAGCAATTGAATCTTAATGATACAACGGAACTGGTGGTGCTTAATGAGGCTGGTGAGCAAGTGCCATATCAATTGACTTATGATGGGAAACTGATATTCCCGGCTAAAGTAGCAGCTAAGGGAACAGCTACATACACAATCCAAACAGGGATACCGCAAGAAGATTTGTTCACTATGGCTGCTTACGGGCGTAAATACCCCGAACGTGTTGATGATGTTGCATGGGAGAACGACCGCGTCGCTTTCCGTACATACGGTCCGGCCTTGCAAGCAAATGGTGAACGTGCATTTGGTTATGACCTTTGGTTGAAACGTGTGCCTGAAATGGTGGTGGAAGAACGTTACGAAAAAGAATTGAATCCTACAACAAAGGCTAAGATAGACAGTTTGAAGGCAATAAACAAAAATGAAGAAGCACAAGCTCTTTATCAATCAGTTTCTTATCACGTCGATCATGGAAATGGTCTTGATTGTTACAAGGTAGGTCCTACCCTCGGAGGTGGTGCTGCTGCTCTGTTAGCCGGTGATGAGATTGTTTATCCCTATTGCTATGTAGGTGAACCTGAAATTTTGGATAACGGTCCTTTGCGCTTTACAGTGAAGTTGAATTATGCTCCATTTGTAATAGAGGGTGATAGTCTTGTGACAGAAACTCGCATTATTTCATTGGATAAGGGTGCACAATTGAACAAGACGGTTTTAACCTATGCAAACTTGAGTAAAGCGGCTCCGGTAGCAGCCGGTATCGTGATTCATCCTGAAAATGCAGAAGCGTATACGACTGATGCTGATGCAGGTTATATCACATACACAGATTTGTCTGATAATATTAACAATGGGAATGGTGAAATTTACGTAGGTGTAGCTTTCCCTGGTGAAATGAAAGAAGCAAAAGTTAAATTATTCTCTGATGAAGAGAGTAAGAATTTGCGTGGAGGAGCTACAGGACATGTGTTAGCTATTGCTGAATACCAACCTAATAGTGAGTTTACTTATTATTGGGGGAGTGGCTGGAGTAAGTATGGATTTGCAGATGCAACCGCATGGAACCAGTATATGAGTGAATTCACTCAAAAGGTGCGTAATCCACTCAACATCATTGTTAAGTAATGAATGAGTAAATATAAGTGTGTGTTGGAGTAAGAGGTTTTCTCTTATTCTGACACGCACATAATTTTTTTGAGAAATGACATTTACAGAATTTAGTAACCCTATCTTTGAGCAAGCTATTGCTGATTATCATGTGGCTGATTGTGTGGATACTCCCATTCAAAATCCTTATCCAGTAAAGAGTATCGAGTATTATCTTTATCTGAAGAATTGGATTGATACCGTACAATGGCATTTTGAGGATATCATTCGTGACCCACAAATCAATCCTGTTGAAGCGTTGACTTTGAAACGTCGTATAGATAAAAGTAATCAAGATCGTACAGATTTGGTAGAGCTTATTGATAGTTATTTCCTTGATCGATATAAAGATATAAAGCCATTGGTAGGGGCAACTATCAATACAGAAAGTCCGGCATGGGCTATCGACCGTTTGTCAATTTTGGCGTTGAAGATATACCACATGCGTCAAGAGACCGAACGTATGGAAACGACTGTAGAACATCGCAATGCTTGTCAAAAGAAATTGGATGTTTTATTGGAACAACAGAAAGATCTTTCGGAGGCTATTGACCAATTGATTGCTGATATTGAAGAAGGTCGGAAATACATGAAAGTATACAAGCAAATGAAGATGTATAATGATCCTTCTCTCAATCCAGTGTTATACGGAAGCAAATAATTTGTATATGATAAGTGGGAGGGAAGAAGTGCGTTTCTTCAGTTGCCCACTTTAGATTTTACCTCTATCTTTTTTGAGTATGCATCTTCTTGTTATTCGTTTTTCTGCTTTTGGTGATGTGGCTATGACCGTTCCGGTGATAATGTCAGTAGCCCGTCAATATCCTCAGCATCGGTTTACAATATTGAGTCGCGAATCTATGCGTCCGCTATTTCTACAGATGCCAAGTAATGTCGCTTTCTATGGAGTTAATTTGAAAGATAAGCGTTATAAAGGAATTTTAGGGTTAATTCGTTTGTATAAGGAGGTGCGTAGGCAGGTTTCTTTTGATGTTGTGGCAGACCTTCACAATGTGTTGCGTAGTCAAGTTTTACGACTTTGTGCAAAAGTTTGTGGCATCAAAACTGGATATATCAATAAAGGTAAGTCTGACAAAAAACGGCTGACCCGTGCTCGGAATAAGGTGTTGAAGCCACTTCCGTCTTCTTTTGAGAGATACGCTGATGTTTTTGTTCAATTGGGTTTGCCTGTAGAAATCAATTTTTCTTCCATATATAGTGGGGAAGAGCCAGATTTATCGCGCATTTACAATAGTGTAGGAATCAAGAAAGCGGGTGAATTTTGGGTGGGGATAGCTCCTTTTGCAGCCCACAGAGGAAAGATTTATCCATTGGATAAGATGGAGCAGGTTGTTGCTTTACTTGCAACCGAAAAAAATATGCGCGTTTTTTTGTTTGGAGCGGGAGACAAAGAGAAAGAAATAATGATGAGATGGGTACAACAATATCCCAACGTGACACTCCCTATAGGTATAAAAATGGAGGATGAACTTATATTGATGTCACAGTTGGATGTAATGCTTTCTATGGATTCGGCCAATATGCATTTAGCTTCACTTGTGGGTACGCCCGTGCTTTCTATTTGGGGAGCAACTCATCCTTTTTGTGGTTTTATGGGTTATAACCAACCTTTGTCGAATGCGATTCAAATAGACGAACTTTTGTGTCGCCCTTGTTCCGTTTTTGGAAACAAAGCTTGTTTGAGGAAAGACTATGCGTGCCTTAATAGGATATCTCCTGAAAGTGTCTGTCAGGCTGTTAAACAACAATTGAGTAAAGGGTTATGAAGGTCATTGTAGATGACAAAATTCCATACATCAGTGAAGCAATCAAGCAAATTGCTGATGAGGTGGTATTTCTTCCGGGGAGCTCTTTCACACGGGATGTGGTACGTGATGCTGATGCGCTTATTGTTCGTACCCGTACTCATTGCAACGCTGAGTTGCTAAAGGGCAGTTGTGTACGTTTTATCGCTACGGCCACTATCGGGTATGATCATATTGACACTCGTTTTTGCAAAGAGGCAGGCATTGAGTGGAGCAATTGTCCCGGATGTAATGCTAACAGTGTAGCACAATATGTACATTCGAGTTTGCTCCTTTTACAGCAAGAGAGAGGGATTGACCTTTCGTCTTTAGTTATGGGCGTTGTGGGGGTAGGTCATGTGGGTACTTTGGTATGTGAAGTGGCTAATTCGTTAGGGATGAAAACTCTTTGCTCTGATCCTCCACGTGCTCAACGAGGAGAAAAAGGGTTTATTTCTCTTGCCGAACTTGCAGCAAAGAGTGATATAGTGACTTTTCATACCCCTCTTATACGTGATGGAGAATATAAAACTTATCATTTGGCTGATGCACATTTTTTTGATTGCTTGAAACCTCATGCAGTGCTTGTCAATACTTCACGTGGAGAGGTGGTAGAAACACAAGCTCTTCTTGAAGCACTTGATAGAGGTAGTGTATCAGACGTAATTATAGATGTTTGGGAAAATGAACCTTATATCAATAAGGCGTTGTTGCAAAAAACATTTTTAGGCACTCCGCATATTGCAGGATATTCAGCAGATGGAAAAGCAAACGCAACACGTATGAGTATAGAGTCTATTTGTCGTTTTTTCGGTATAAACTGTCAGCCTTTTGAAATACTTCCTCCGCCACTGCCAGAAGGGGTAGACCCTAACAATCCTCTAAGTTTATATGACCCGCGGCGAGATAGTAATGCTTTGAAGAATGAACCTGAAAAGTTTGAGTACTTTCGTGGACATTATCCTCTCCGCAGGGAGAAAAATAATCATTATTAGAGGTAATGGATAGTGTGATTGGTTGTATTGAGAAGATTATCCATTAAGATATAATTATAGGATAAGTAGCTTCCAATATCTCAAAAAGTTCTCTTTTGTAATGATTGAATTATTAAATAACCCTAATGAAAATAGGGGGATATAGGAATAATTTGTTATTTTGCACCAAATTTGGGTATTTTGTATTCATGCTTAAGCATTAATTCGGGTGCGGGCGGATTCATTACTAAAAGAGCTGAAAAAAGATGCAAAAGAAACGTTCCTTTTTCGATATGCAATTTGTTACATCGTGCATCAGTACGACTATGGTGTTGCTGTTGTTGGGTATGGTTGTTTTCTTTGTGAAGTCTGCAGACAATCTGTCAGTGTATGTACGTGAAAACATTAGTTTTTCAGCTTTATTAAGTGATGATATGACTGAGCGCGATATCCAGGCATTCCAAAAAGAATTAGATGCAATGCCTTATGTAAAGCAGACAGAGTATATTTCAAAAGAGCAGGCTTTGCGTGAAGAAACCGAGGCTATGGGAACTAATCCTGCTGAATTTGTGGGGCATAATCCTTTTACTGCTTCTTTAGAAATCCGACTAAATTCAGCGTATGCCAATACCGATAGTGTAATGTGGATAGAAAAGGATATCCTTTCGCGAGCAAAGGTTATCGAAATTGTATATCCTGAAGGATTGATTGATGCGGTCAACAACAATGTGCGTAAGATTAGCTTGGTGTTACTGGCGATTGCTACTTTGCTTACCGTGATTTCATTTTCACTGATAAACAATACAATTCGATTGACTATTTACGCTGACCGGTTTCTTATTCACACCATGAAACTGGTCGGAGCAGGGTGGGGGCTTATACGCAGACCCTTTTTATTGCGTAATTTGAGTGTTGGGATAATTTCTGCACTATGTGCTAATGGCTTGTTGATAGGAGGTGGCTATTGGTTGGTGCGCTATGAACCCGATTTGGTTCATATCATAACCCCTAATACGATGTTATTAGTAATGGGGGCAGTCTTCATCTTCGGAGTGTCGATAACGCTATTGTGCGCCTATTTTTCTATTAATCGGTATTTGCGGATGAAAGCAAGCACGCTCTATGAGTTATAAAAAGAGACAAGGGAAAAAGTATATTCGTTTGAAACAAATAAAAATGAAATAATGAGTACATTGAATTTTGCATTCGGAAAAAAGAATTATCTGTTAGTTGCCATAGGTGTAATCCTTATCGTGGTTGGATTTCTGCTCATGACTGGTCCCGGTTCAACCGAAACGACTTTTGAACCTGATATTTTCAGCGTTCGTCGCATTAAAGTTGCCCCCGTTGTATGTTTCGTTGGGTTTATCCTGATGATTTACGCAGTGATGACAAAACCTAAAAATACCTCAGTAAATTCACCTGAAAAAACGGAAGAATAATGGATATTTTACAAACAATTGTTATTGCTATTGTTGAGGGACTGACAGAGTTTTTGCCAGTTTCGTCTACAGGACACATGATTATAGCCCAAAATCTGTTGGGGGTTGAAAGTACTGATTTTGTGAAAGCATTTACATTTATCATTCAATTTGGTGCTATTTTATCGGTTGTGGTACTTTATTGGAAGCGTTTTTTCCGTTTGAATCACACCCCTGCCCCTCAAGGAACTTCAGGGGTAAAACGCTTTTTGCATAAGTTTGATTTCTATTGGAAGTTATTTATAGCTTTTATTCCTGCGGCTGTTTTAGGTTTGCTTTTCAGCGATGCCATTGATGCCATGTTGGAGCGAGTTGAAGTGGTAGCTGTCATGTTGGTAGTCGGAGGTGTATTTATGCTTTATTGCGACAAAATTTTCAGTAAGGGAAGTGAGGATACCCCGTTTACTGAGAAGCGTGCTTTTATGGTAGGACTTTTCCAGTGTATTTCAATGATTCCGGGCGTATCACGCTCAATGGCGACCATTGTAGGGGGTATGTCGCAGCGGATGACCCGCAAGGATGCTGCTGAATTTTCGTTTTTCTTGGCGGTACCTACAATGTTAGGAGCGACAGTCTATAAGGTTTATAAATTGTTGAAAGAGGGAGGAACAGAAATCATTATGGATAATTTAACTCCATTAGTGGTTGGAAATGTTGTAGCATTCATAGTAGCCATGCTTGCCATTAAATTTTTTATAAACTTTGTAACGAAATACGGATTTAAGGCATTTGGGTGGTATCGAATAATTGTAGGTGCCATTATTCTGATACTGCTCTTTACTGGTCATACTTTAGAAATAGTATAATGGATTTCATTCAAGGAGAAGTTCTCTGTTTTAACAAGCCATTAGGTTGGACCTCGTTTGCAGTAGTGGGTAAGGCGCGTTATCTGCTATGTCGCAAATTGGGGGTGAAAAAGATGAAAGTCGGACATGCTGGCACATTAGACCCATTGGCTACAGGTGTGATGATTGTATGTACAGGGCGGGCGACTAAGCGAATTGAGGAATTTCAGTATCATACAAAAGAGTATATAGCCACTTTACAGTTGGGTGCGACCACACCTTCCTTTGATTTAGAGAAAGAGATTGATGCAACTTATCCAACAACTCATATAGACCGGCAGTTGATAGAAAAAGTGTTGGCAGGGTTTGTGGGAACTATAGAGCAAGTTCCACCGGCTTTTTCGGCTTGCAAGGTTGATGGAAAGCGTGCCTATGATCTTGCCCGCAAAGGAGAAGAAGTTCCCTTAAAAGCTAAAACATTGGTTATAGACGAAATAGAGTTGTTAGACTGCGATCTTGAGAAGATGATAATGCAGATTCGGGTCGTTTGCAGTAAAGGAACTTATATACGTGCATTGGCGCGTGATATTGGCGAAGCATTGCATAGTGGGGCACATCTTATAGCTTTGTGCCGTACTCGAGTGGGGGATATACGTATCGAAGAATGTCTTGACCCCGAGCAATTTGCAGATTGGCTTGACAAGCAAGAAATAATAAATCAATAAATATAATAATATGAAACTGTCACAATTTAAATTTAAGCTCCCAGAGGATCGGATAGCTCCTCATCCTGCAGTTCATCGCGATGAATCTCGTTTGATGGTTGTACATAAGCAGAGTGGGACAATAGAGCATCGGGTGTTTAAGGATATTCTCGACTATTTCGATGAGAATGATGTTTTTGTCTTCAACGATACACGTGTATTCCCTGCACGTCTTTACGGAAACAAAGAAAAGACAGGAGCCCGCATTGAAGTTTTTTTGTTGCGTGAACTGAATGAAGAATTTCGTTTGTGGGATGTGTTGGTAGACCCTGCACGTAAAATTCGTATAGGGAACAAACTGTATTTCGGTCCCGATGATTCAATGGTAGCAGAGGTTATTGATAATACAACCTCTCGTGGGCGTACTCTTCGTTTTCTTTACGATGGTCCTCATGATGAATTTAAAGAGGCTCTTTATGCATTAGGTGAGGCGCCACTTCCTTCATTCATCAATCGTCCGGTGGAAGAGGATGATGCCGAACGTTTTCAGACCATTTTTGCACGTAACGAGGGGGCTGTAACAGCTCCTACGGCAGGTATGCATTTCAGTCGTGAATTAATGAAGCGTATGGAAATCAAGGGAGTAGAGTCCGCATTTATTACATTGCATGCTGGGTTGGGCAATTTCCGTGAGATAGATGTAGAAGATCTGACCAAGCATAAGACAGATAGTGAACAGATGTTTGTGGGACGTGAAGCTTGCGACTTGGTAAATCGTGCAAAAGAGAACGAACGGGAAGTTTGTGCCATTGGTACAACGACCATGCGTGCATTGGAGACAGCTGCAGGTACAGATCATAATTTAAAGGAGTTTGAGGGGTGGACAAATAAATTTATTTTCCCTCCCTATGATTTCACGGTAGCAACCAGTATGGTCTCTAATTTTCATATGCCCTATTCAACTCTGTTGATGATGGTTGCAGCATTTGGTGGTTACGAAATGATTATGGATGCATATAATGTGGCATTGAAGGAGGAATACCGTTTTGGCACTTATGGAGATGCCATGTTGATAGTTGACAAATAATGATGTATATTGTATATCTTTCGTTGGGAACCAATTTGGGCTCCAAAGCAGATAACTTATACAATGCTATACATTTTGTAGAAAAGCGGATTGGGGAAGTGGTTTCCCAATCCGCATTTTACGAAACAAAACCTTGGGGGTTTGATTCAGAAAATAGTTTTTTGAATGCAGCCGTGCAAGTAAAGACCCGACTGACTCCAACAGAGGTGTTGGATGCTACACAACAGATTGAATGTGAGATGGGACGTATGCATAAAACCCGAGATGGAGCATATTGCGACCGGATAATAGATATCGATTTATTGCTTTATGAAGATTGGATCGTGCATAGTCGTCAGTTGGTTATACCTCATCCGTTGATGCATGTACGTGATTTTGTGTTAGAGCCGTTGGCTGAGATAGCCCCTTCGTTGTATCATCCATTATTGGGTAAGTCTGTTAGCCATCTGAGAGACGGGTATAAATAGTACAATACAAAAATAGAGGAAACTATAAAAATTGAAAAACTATGACGACAGAAGAATTCAGTACATTAATGAACGAGACCTTTGTTAAATTAGTTGATGTGGGAATCTCTTTAGGGGAGCGCATTTTAGGTACACTGCTAATCTATTTAATCGGACGATTGCTTATCAAATGGATTAATCGTGCATTTGCCCGCATTTTAGAAAAGAGAAAGGTGGAGGTAAGTATCCAAACATTCTTGAAGAGCATGGTAAACATCCTGTTGGTGGTGTTGCTTATCTTAGCCATTATCGGAAAGTTAGGAGTGGAACTTACCGGATTTGCAGCATTGCTGGCATCAGCCGGTGTGGCTATTGGTGTGGCGCTTTCCGGAAATTTGCAGAATTTTGCAGGAGGTATTATCATTTTGCTTTTCCGACCTTATAAAGTTGGCGACTATATTGAAGCCGATACCGGTGCGGCAGGTACTGTGCGTGAGATTCAGATTTTCCATACCATTTTGGTGACAGCCGACAATAAGGTCGTTTATGCACCCAATGGTGCTATGAGCGGTAGTGTGATAACAAACTACAGCAACTTGGATACCCGTCGGATCGATTTTACGGTAAGTGTAGAGTATGGTACAGATTTTGAGACTGTAGAAAAGACATTGCGTGAAATCATAGCTGCCGATAGTCGTATCATGAATACTCCTGAGCCTTTTATCAAACTTTCAGCACTGGCTGCCAGTAGCGTAGACGTAACCATGCGTGTGTGGGTTAAAAGTAGTGACTATTGGGGAGTGTATTTTAATATGAACCAACAGATTTATGCTGTTTTCAACAAACGGAATATCAATTTCCCTTTCCCACAACTTACGATTCATCAAGGATAATTTCTTGTTTGGAAAAGAGGGGTATCAAGAAATGAAAAAAGCTTTGATACTCCTCTTTTTCTTGCCTCTTTTTTCTGCTTATCTTCTTTTTTTTATTGCTTTATGGCACTATTTTTATCCTTTCCTATTGAAGAATGATTATTCAATATCAGAAAAAAAGAACGTTTTTTAGTGAATACTGAGTTTTTTTATTATTTTTGCGCTCAATAACACTTGTTAGAAGTAACATAGAGAATAATAAAAAAACAAAAAATGGAATATACTTTTTTTGATTTATGTAAACTGTTAGGTTCGCTCGCCTTGTTCCTCTATGGAATGAAAATTATGAGCGAGGGATTGCAGAAGTTGGCTGGAGACCGTATGCGTAAAGTGTTGACAGCTATGACAACCAATCGTGTGACCGGAGTCTTGACCGGTATGCTAATAACGATGCTTATCCAATCATCATCAGCTACGACTGTGATGGTTGTAAGTTTTGTCAATGCCGGTTTGCTTACATTGGCTCAATCTATTGGAGTTATTATGGGTGCCAATATTGGTACCACGGTGACCGCATGGATTATTTCACTTTTCGGTTTTAAGGTCGATATTGCAGCGTTTGCCTTGCCGTTGTTGGCGGTTGGTGCCATCCCTGTACTTTTCTCACAAAATAGTTTCAAAAAGTCATTTGGCGAGTTCATCTTTGGTTTTTCTTTCCTCTTCATGGGACTTTCTATGTTGCAGGAGAATACGCCTGATTTGAAGAATAATCCCGAGATGTTGGCTTTCTTGCAAGGCTATATTGACATGGGATTCGTCTCTATCCTGTTATTTGTACTGATTGGTACAATCATTACCGTGATAGTGCAGTCATCTTCTGCAACGATGGCGATTACGCTCATCATGTGTGCTAATGGATGGATTCCTTTTGAGATTGGTGCAGCATTGGTCTTGGGTGAAAACATTGGTACTACGGTGACTGCAAATCTGGCGGCTTTGACAGGTAATACCCAATCAAGGCGGGCTGCTTTTGCACATTTTGTGTTCAATGTGTTTGGTGTCATTTGGGTCTTGTGTTTGTTCACGCCTTTCACTTCTGCCATCAAGTGGTTTGTAGAAAACGTGATGCACATGACCGATACCATGGTGGCAGTTCCATTTATGTTGTCAGTATTCCATACTTCATTCAATATTTGCAATGTACTTATTTTAATATGGTTTGTCCGTCTGATAGAGAAGACTTGTTGCAAGCTCATCCCCAACAAAGAAGATGAGGAGGAGTTTCGCTTGCGTTTCATCACAGGGGGTATGCTTTCTACAGCCGAGCTTTCAATTTTGCAGGCACGTAAGGAAATTAACCTTTTTGCACGTCGTACCCACAAGATGTTTGGGTTGGTGCGCGATCTTACAAAACAGCAGAACGATAACGATTTTAATAAATTGTTCAGCCGTATTGAGAAGTATGAGAGCATCAGCGACAACATGGAGATTGAGATTGCAAATTACCTAAACCTTGTTTCTGAAGGACGGTTGAGTTCTGAAAGTAAGTTGCAGATACGTTCAATGTTGCGCGAGGTGACTGAGATAGAGAGCATTGGTGACAGTTGCTATAATTTGGCACGTACGCTAAACCGTAAGCATAATGGAAGCGATGATTTCACTCAAAAGCAATACGAGCACATCAACCAGATGATGGAATTGACCGATAGTGCTTTGGAGCAGATGGTGCGTACGCTTGACGAGACAGCCCATATTGATGTGAACCAGACTTTCAACATCGAAAATGAGATTAATAATTATCGAAACCAATTGAAAAACCAAAATATCTTGGATGTAAACAACAAAGAGTACAACTACCAGATGGGTGTGCATTATATGGACATCATCAGCGAGTGTGAAAAGTTGGGCGATTATGTAGTGAATGTGGTTGAAGCAAAAGCAGATATTCGGGAAAAGAAAATATAAGATAAACAAATGAAAAAAGCGTTGATTCTTGCAGTTACAGCAATGATGATTGCATGTAGCACCGAGACTTATGAATTTGTGGGTACACGGTCAGATGTTCAAGTCTCATTTTCAGGTCAAATCCAAACGCGTGTGACAGGTGATTCGTGGGATGCGTTGGACGAAGTGGGCATTTTTATGTTCCAAACAGGACAAACACTCTCCAATGAGGTGATTGTAGACGAAGCCTTTAATCGGAAGTATGTTTATTCAATGGATAATGCAGGATTTGAACCTGATGCGGAAATCGACAAAATGTATTATCCCGTTGATGAAGCGGTTGATTTCATTGCTTATTATCCATTCGGAAATATAGAAGATGGTGGTATCTATATTGATGCCTACAATCAGGTGAGTCAACAGGAATTGGACTTGCTTTACAGCAACAATTTGAAGAATATCTCGGCAACAGCTGAACCCCAATCTTTGCAGTTTAAGCATCAGTTGAGCAAAGTCTTGTTTACGTTGACGCCTGGTGAAGGAGTTGAAATGGAAGATCTGTTAGGGCTTACCCTCACCATCGAGGGGGTGAAAACGCAAGCTTTCTTCTCATTGGCTGATGGTACGATTAATATAGACGCTGAAGCACCTGCCCAAGATGTAAAGGGATGGGTTACCGAATCCGAAGATAAGATGCAGGTTGAGGCTATCTTGATACCACAACAGTGTGCAGGTCTACGAATTTTTATTCGTTTGGAGAATGGAAGAACCTATGTGTTCAGTTTCTCTGAGAATAGTGAATGGATGGCTGGAAACAAATATCTGTATGAGGTAGAATTGAGCAACAGCATCACCGAAGCGACCCTCAAATCCGAAATTGTCGGATGGACCGAGAATACCGGTACGCTGAAAGAAGATAATAGCTATTTCGAAATTATTCCTTGGGATGGCAGTATAGACACCGATTGGTATTCAGTTGATGCAACAACCATGTCAATTTCTACCGCTGCCGAATTGGCGGGCTTAGCCCATTTGGTGAATACCGGAACTGATTTTACCGGAAAAACTATCCTTCAAACATTGGATATCGACCTGAACAACTTGAAGTGGACCCCTATTGGTTGTAACAGCGATAATGCGTTCAAGGGTACGTATGACGGGAATGGCTTCTTGATTAAAAATGCCAATCCGGTTCCAACAGAAGGTGCTTCTGCTACGGAGAGTATTTTTGCCGGGCTGTTTGGAGTGATAGACGATGCAGGGAAGGTTATGAAGACGGTGGTATATGGCGGCTATTTTGTTCATAATACGGTAGCCAATATAATTAACTTTGGTGGCATCTGTGGCATGAATAAAGGAACCATCAGCGATTGTCGCAATTACGCAGCCATCGTGTCGTCATGCAACATCTCAAGCAGTGCCCAATCGGGTCCCTATGTCGGAGGAATTGCCGGTGTGAACAACGGAAATGTCACCGGATGCGACAATTATGCCGACCTTTCAGCTGACAACCTGAGTGTGGTTTCATCTACTTACCTGCATTTGGGAGGTATTGTGGGAGCAAATACCGGTACTATTTCCGATTGCGAAAACATACAAAATCTTACCGCTTCCAGCGGGCAAGTGCGTATAGGGGGTATTACGGGGCTCTCAAGCGGTAAAACCTCCCTTGTCGAGAATTGTGTGAATCAAGGTAAAGTCTCTATGCCCGCATCTCATAATGAAGCCTCTTGTGGAGGTATTGTAGGAAAAAATAGCGGAGGTGCTACAATCAAGAGTTCAATCAACAAGGGAGAAGTCATTGCAAAACAGACGGAGGGTTCCAAACTCTTTGCCGGTGGTGTCGCTGCCTACAACAACGGAGGAGCGGTTAATTCATGTGAAAACCATTCGAAAGTGTCAGCCGTCGGAGTTGTCTCAGCAAAAAGTGCAGCAGCTGCCGGTGGTATTGTGGGATACAATATTGGAGTTACGATTACAGCAGAAAAAAATACTGAAGACTTTACTGCTACCATCCATCAAAGTTCTAACTTGGGAGTAGTATCGGCTACAGGTGCGGTATATAACTATACAGGGGGCATTGCCGGTTTTAACAAAGAGTCCACAGAGGAATCTTTGCAAGCATCTGTCTTCAGTTGCAACGAAAATCAAGGAACACCCACCAAATGGATAGGTAATTCGACAAGCAGCGACCTGATTGACTATACATCGCATACTCATGAGTAAGGGCAACACATCTTCATCACAAATACAGATTTTGCATAGGTAAATAGCGTAATTATAACAAACTCCGTTCGTCAGCCGAACAAACACGGTAGACGAGCGGAGTTTGTTGCGTTATTGAAAACAAATAATTCTCTTTATAGTTCAGTAGAAACTTCGTGGAGATAAGTCCATGACTTAGCGGGTACGGAACAACACTGTTAAGACTTGTATACGCGATGAAAAAAGTGGCAGGACTCAGGTTGTTTTGTTGCAGGACTCAGTCTCATCTGTTGCAGGACTCACGCAGCTGAGTCCTGCAACCGGGAGAGATATATCCAGGAGATTTCTGAAAATATCGAGGATATAGTTGAATTTTTCAAGCAACCAATCTGCCTTGAAATGTGTGTCTTTTATAAATGTCTCATTCTATGCCTGATAGGGGTGGAATGAGACATTTGTTATATCCGTCTGCAACAAAATTGATAGTCTCATTCCACCTCTTATACTTGTATTTCCATCACACATTCCGTTCGTTTCATTTCACCTATATCTATTTGTACAACAGATGGTTATTGGTGAAAGGAGGTGCTTCCATTCACCTTTCACACCCTTCAAATTCTCAACTATGCGAAGCGTTCTCAACCAATCAACCGCGCGAAGCGCCATCAACCCCAAAACACTTTCTTAGAGCGTATCACAAGCGGCTCAGATGATTGTCACGCTGGAAGACAATACGCTTGATATCAAACGAGCATTGAAACTGATACGTGGCGTGGCATCGGTGCGCATGACCACTATCAGCAATGACAATACCATCACGCCTGCCATACGTCATTCCATCAACAAGGATAACCGTAAATATACCAACGTTGAAACCATTTTATGTAGTCCCCCAGAGTAGAAGTAGCTATACGATTGAGTATTACAAGGAGGCTGCAAGACGTTGCATAATGTGGAAGATGTCATTTACGACATTTATGGCAATCGTGTTATGGCTCTTATAATTAGTATATGGAGAAATAGATTATTCGCCCAAAACATTTGATGTTTGTCGGACAATAAAATATAGAATAAGCCCCACCGACCTTTCTGAGCATGTGGGAAAGACGGTGAGGCTATACAACGAACTTATTCTCTCTACTTCACCAACACTTTTTTTCCTTTGATGAAGTATAAGCCAGTGTGCAATCCTTCGGTAGAGATTGCACCCTTTCTGACCATACGACCGGTGATATCATGGATATCGGCAGGCCATGATTCATTTTCGATTACGGAATTTTCTATACCATTCGCTTTCTTCACTGTCACCAAACAAGAACTCATTTGGTCTCCAGCCTGAACAGTAATAGTGGCTTCACCTACTGTCAATGCTGTTACGACACCATTTGCAACTGTAGCAATAGTGTTATCTGAACTTGTCCATGTTATTGTCTTATCTGTAGCATCCTCAGGAGATACGGTTGCGGCAAGGGTTATGGATTCTCCTTCTGTAAGTTCTACGGAGGTCTTATCAAGTGAGATACCTGTCACCGCTACCGTTATATCCAAAACGACCGTGAACTCGTCGAAAACTCCGGAGCCGTCAACAGCAGTTGCCCTTACAGTTACTTCTCCACTCTCTATAGCGGTGAGAAGTCCGTCTTTATCAATAGTGGCAAAGTCGTTTCCTTCTGCAATGCTCCAGTCAATATCACGCAATGTCGCACTGAAGGGATGCAGGTAAGCAAACAATTGAAGAGATTCACCCGGAAGGCCCTTCATCACAGATTCTCCCGTCTCACTATATATCACGATGTCCGTAATGAAGTTGATGACTGATGCGTCATCTGCAGAAATCACATTGGAACGGGAAGAGAGCACATTGGCACTGCTGCGCGTAATTGGTTGAGCGTCCGCCCCGATCTGAATTTCCACAGCATAATATTTCATTCCGCCCACTGCCTGAATATCGCTATAGGATGAGATATGCCCTGACACCTCTGCAATGGGTTGCAGATTATCAGCCGTTGTTCCGCCCAAAATGCGATAACAGTCAACTTCAGCACCTTCGTAATGACTCCAACTCAGGTTCCAAGTGTCGGACATACCCTGATTAATCATCATGTGCATTGCCTGATGGTCATCACTGCGTTGCGATTCGCCATAGGGCAGCACATAGGAGATGTGATAGCGCGAAGCGGTCACATCCGGTTGTGAAGTAAGGTCTGTGTAAGAGTTTTCGGCCACAGGTACGTTGGCCAGCAATTCATATACATTGCTATGGGTCGTCTCTTTATACACATTGACACTGGCAACCTCTTCAGGGAATTCTTCTGCCGACCAGTTTATCTGATATTTTCCGCCATCGGGGTTGATATTCACTATAGCGATTTCCGGCTGGCAGTTTGTACCCGTCACTGTGACAGATACGGCATATTCGACAGAGTTGAACGCATCAGATACCGTGTGGCGCACCTGGTATTCGCCAGCCATATTGAATACCAACGAGGCCTTCTCACCGTCTCCTAATGACATCT
Source organism: Bacteroidaceae bacterium (assembly GCA_017472635.1). GTDB lineage: Bacteria > Bacteroidota > Bacteroidia > Bacteroidales > Bacteroidaceae > Phocaeicola_A. Next base: position 61,340 of record JAFUPU010000020.1, on the reverse strand, counting down.
TCACCGTCTCACTTTCTGCCACAGGCTCAAAGTCGGCACCATTGAGCGAATATTCCCACACACCACTGCCGATGTTTGTACCCGTAAAGTTTACGGTTGCCCCCTCAAGCACACTTGTCGGTAAGGTAAAGTCTGCTTCGGGCAAAGGATACACATAAATGCTTTGCGAAGCGAGGCTTCCTACTGTGACGGTCTTCTGTCCTGCCGTATTCCAACTTACCGTATAAACTCCTGCAGAGGTTTCGACGGCTGTTGCTCCCTCTCCAAAGTTGACGGCATCACCGCTATTGGTCACAAGCGTCACTGTCACCTCCTTGCCTACACCGGTGGAGGTCGGCATCTCTATCACACTCTGCGCAAGAACTGTCAGGTTATAGACCTCTGAGAAGTCCGATTCCTGATGCCAACGGTCCACACCCTGCACTTGCACTTCATATTCGCCAGCCGGGATATTTGCCAATGGGATAGTGAACTTGTTTCCTATCAGCAACTGATGGGTTGAAGGTATGGACACACCGTTTTTGGTGGAGTTAAGCGGTGAAATCAGATAAGCACCTTCACCGGTCTGCCCCTTGCGCTTGATACTGATATTATAGCGCATCAGTGTAGCCGGAGTTTCCTTATCCACGGAGTGATTCCATTCTATCGTAACAAACTTACTGCCTTGTGCCGCACGCAAATCAGTAGGCGCAGAGGGCTTCTCGTTAGCACATCCTGATAAAATAAGTCCACTGAAAACAAATTTCCCATCGGTGGTAACGAATTCTTTTTGTTCTTCCAGACCAAGAACCCAAAAACCTTCAATCACCTCAATCTTGAAACTATGATCTTTATCCATATAGCAAACCACTAACTGTTTCTTAGACTTACAACTAATGACAACATCAAGACATCCATTGTTATCAACATCGGTTATTGCATAATAAGCATTATAAGGGTCATCGTTTACACATGGAATCTGTGTAGTGACAGAAGCATCCCCCCAATAGACCGACAATGTATCGTAATAATAGCTGACCCCGTAACGTCCGGGTTTAGGTGTATCAAGATAATCCCATGTGCCATCACCATCGAAATCTGCAATTCCGGTAAAGCGAACCCCTGCTTCACTTATCGGAAGGGTACTTTCTGTAAAAGTGAAATCACCGTTGTTCCGATACAATATATACTCACTACTCTTATAGATAAAATCCAGCAAACCATCATGGTCATAATCTAGAATAAAGTCGGAATTAGGCACTTCCTTTTTTACGTAAGACTGATAAGTACCATCGTTGACAAAAACCTCATCCCTTCCTACATCCAACAAATCAATAAATCCGTCATTGTTGAAGTCAAAACTATAATCCGTATCATTGGCATCGCCGGTTACAAGTCCGTCAACATTTTCATCCATATAAAACTGTCCATCTTCATTTAGCGACAAATAGGCCTCCTCGTAACCATAATATGCCACATCTACTTTACCATCATGGTTGATATCTGTTGGTATTGTCCTGTGAATGTATTGACTTGTTGGCAGATTCGAGTTCCAAAGTTTTTGTATGGGAGTATAGTTGCCGGTTGCATCTCCTTCATAGAATTTTCGGGTGCAAAAGACCTCAGTTGTCCCATTCTCATCCAGATCCATAGTAAACTCTGCACCATAAAAAACCTTTTCTTGCTCATTAGAGTTATCTGCCTGTTTGATATTTGTATGATTGACATTCAGTGTCTTCTCTACCTCCAATGAAGTATAACCATCGGCACTTTCGGCATAGAGTGAAATTACTTTTTCCCCACCTTCGCTAAATACGATCTTATATTCGCGACCTTCCTTGTTGGTGCTGACGACAGTTCCTCCGTCCCAATCCCAATGACAGGTACATCCAGACTCCACACTGTTTAGCAACATTACGGTACAAGTATCTCCGATGGTAAAATAGTCATTGTAAGAAAGAATGAAATCCGTGGCTGGAGTTTTCTTTTCAAACACCACATAATCGCTAAACTCCGAACCGAGGCAATTGGGGTCAACACTCTGCACTGATATATAATACTTGCCGGCTTTCCACGAAGAGACATCAAGCACCCGATAACGGCTATAGCCACTGTTTCCCTCAAGCAGATTGCGCCTTGTGCCATCTGCATTGGCATGAGCAAACAAAATGTCGCACTTGTCTCTCTCTGTACCGATGCGCAATGCGTAAGTCAAATCGACCGATGAAGTTTCCTTGTCTGTTCCCTCACTCCAAGAGATCTTCAGTTGGTTGGTAGCGGCATCAAAAATGTAGTTGAGGGTCGCAGGAGCTATCGGGCGACTATTTGCTGCTACAGTAGGTATTTCATCTTTGAAATATTTCGCTCCATGGTAGTTGTAACTTACTCCTTCCGTATAAAACAGACTGGTACGCCCGCTATTGTGTACGTCGGCCAACAAAAACTCTGCACCGGTCTCAGCAATATAGCCATCAGTATACCTTCGGGCACTACCAATTGACTCCTTTAGGCTAAGAGGGGTATCTGCAATTTCCAGACCAGCCACTTCATAAAGTACCAAATCTGTACTATCGGTATCAATTGTCGAGCCAATTTCTCCAACATCTTTATACTTGAGTGCAGAGATCTCAAACCGGCCGTCACCATCCATATCAAAGCAGTCTTTGAACCACAAGGTGCCATCAAGAGCAAACTCATGTATCCTGAAACTGTTATTCCCTTGATTTTCCACCAGCATCAGGTAAGAACCACCGTTGTCATGCGTCCCAATATGGAATTGGTCAAACGGAACCAATATATCCACATCGCCGTCTTTATCGAAATCATAGCAGAAGAGTTCATCATTGCACACAAAATTAGAAAAGATTTTCTTTTCCCCCCATGTCATGTCCGGAGTTGAATAGTACAGCATGAGCTTCTCATTTTCCGAATCCCAGACAAGTACATCCATTTGCCCGTCATTGTTGAAATCACGAAGTGTGGATTTTCCGCCCAATGAGTTCTTCACGTATCTGCCATCACCCAAATTCTGATAGAATGCCCCATCGTCAGGATTGATAAAATCAACGTATCCGTCGTTGTTCAGATCAATAGACTTGCCACCGGAAGCAAGAGTTGCTTCAACGGGAACAGAAGACGCTACATTATCGTAAGCCAATCCCGTACTGCTGGTCAGTTTAAGTTCTTTTTGGATGCCTGCGTAGTCCTCGGGAGTGAGCAACTTTATTTTTGTAGTAACATATTCACCATTTACCAATACAGCCACATCAGCTTGACGAGTCTCTTCATTCACTATAAAATCGGGGAATCCATCATTGTTGAAATCAATGGGACTTGCTATCTTATTAGATCCTGTCTCAAATATTTCGCGCATAGTGTAATCCTCATTGGCGAGGTAGATGATGGAATAACCATCACCAATCTTATAAGTGTCTATTATATTATCATTATTGATGTTAATACAGTATAAACCTTCTGGATAAGGAATTTTAGCCAATAAAGAAGACTTGGTCAGCTCACTGTTAAACTGATAAAAGCCCCCTCCACCTGTTGCCGAACTCATGTATTCCATCACTCCATCGTTTGTGAGGTCATACCATCGCCCTCTCTCTGTTTCAAACCTTACGGGAAATTCCGTACTTTGTGCGTATGCATGCATCCATAATACTGATACAATGGCACACAGCACACATCTAAATACCTTGTTTGTTTTCATTTTGATAATATTAATTGTGAATAATATGGGAATAAAAAAAGCGGAACCATTCAATGCCTATTTTCGACTTTAGGTTACCGCCAAGTGACCTCACAACCAAACAAGCAAGAATGGTCCACGCCTATATAGCGTGAACCCCCAACTGCTTGTTCTCGGTTGCGAATATTGGCGGTATTCAAAGTCGAGAGAACAAGAGCTAAAAGCTCATATCCATATTAATAAGTATGAACGGGAACGCCTTTCCGTCATTGAAATCCTACTGAAAGAGGCTGACTCATAGGCAGACCATACTTTCCTAATGTGTCTTTGGTTCTATCTGTTTCTTCTATGATTTTTAATAGTTATAACATTCTTATTGTCGCTGCAAAGGTAGCACATTTTTCTCAGATTACTCACTATGGAAGAGAAAAATACAGTCAATTCCTACAACCTGATGCCGAAGTACATGCGGACGAGCCATTTCATGTGGTGGATGGCCAGTTTCTCCTCGTTGCCGATGTTGGTGAAGTTGAACACCATGGAGAGGCCGGCGAACTTGTTGCGTCCTATCTGTTTGACCACCGCGCCGCGCCCTGTGATGATGACCTCTGGGAAGTGGTAGTTCAAGGGGATTTCAGTGTCGCCCATGGTGAGCGACGTGTTGCTATAGACGATGAAGGTGGGCAATGCTGAGATGTGCAGCAGCCAACCGGTGGCGGGCACGTAGTTGTAACCATAGCCTGCACCGACGCCGATGTTGGTCATCTTGAGTTTCATCAGTTGGCCTTGCTCGTGGAGTTTCTCCATTTGGGTCTCGCTATACTGTCCCTGTCCCGAAACGGCCAACATGAAACTGCCGGCTGAGCGACGTTGTATGTAGCTGTGGGCGAAAGCAGCCGGATAGGAGAAGCGACGGTGGTTGAATATATAGTAGCCATTTGCGTTCAGCGTCCGGAGTCGCACAAGGTCATTGGGTAGCGATGTGCGCTCCATCATGCTTTCCGATGCTTTGTTGCCAGGCTGAGCCACCTCCATTTCGTACCATCCTTTGAAGTTGCGTGCATCATGATAGGCGATGTCGAAGCCCAAGCGTTTGCCATACGAACGGAAGTTCAGTTCGTAGTTGTGGTATTTGCCCATCAGTTTGACAGGATTGAAAGAGAGGTTGAGCGATAGTCCCAGGTAACTCACTCCGATGCTGAGGGATGTTTTCATGTCGGCTTTCATTTCGGAACTGAAGTGCCGTCCGTCTGCCAATCCCTTGCTCTGCAGTTCTGCGCCCGACAGGTTGAGCCGTCCTACCAATGTCCATTTCGTCTGAGGACGGACGATATAGTTGGTGTCGATATCGGCCCGCTGGTATCTTGCCGTCAGCATACTGTCCACAAAATGAGTCAGTTTGCCGAACGTACGGCCGCATGTCGGTAGTGATACTGCCAACAATGCGGTCGTCAAGATAATATGGGTGAATCGGACCATGGGGCAATTGTTGCTTACGTTCTTTTGATGCAGAGCGTCCTTCTTCAGTCTTTTCCTTTACTTGTACTCCTCAGCCTTGTAGGGTGAAATGTTGTTCAGTGTGCCAATCTGTCCTTCGATGACGGGGGTGGTCATCAGGCGGTGCAGGTCAGCGGTGGTGATGGCGGTCTTCGGGGCAAAATGCTCGGAGTTCATGTAGCGGAGCACGCTCTGGTAGAAGTGCTTGCCTTCGGTGTGTTCGGCAGCCTTCTCCAGGTCTGCCATGACGACGAGCAACTTTCCTTTTCCTACAGCGAACTCGAAGACGAGCCCCAGCTTGTGGTTGCGCTCGATGTTGTCAATCACCTGCACGATGGGGCGATAGCCGGTGGCAGTGTTGTCCAGTTTGAAAGGAGTGCTGGCTTTGATGACGGGGAACCACTGCCAGTTGGTGTGGGCATCGGTGGGGAAACTGTTGAAGAGCGGGTGCGTAGGGTCAGTGAGGATGCCGAGCGTACCGGGCGACACGGGGCGGTTGTTGTTCTCCGATATGGTCTTGAACATGCGGTAGTTCCAGTAATCGGTCTGGAACAGTCCGCCTACGGTCTGCTCCGACTCGCCAGGCATGAACAACACCTTTTCTCCTTCTTCCAGACGACGTGCCACGTCTGCCGTGAGGGAGCGTGTGATGGTTACCTCCTTTTTAAGTCTGTCCAAATCGTTCTCAGTAGGATATACCCACAGTTCGTAAGTGTTCGGCTCCGCTTTTCCTTCGATGGCAAGAGTGAGGACAAGCTTGGTCGCGTTGTGGTAGTTGCTCAGGTCGATGTCCAATGCTCCGGCGTCGATGAGTCCGTAGCCGTCGCTCTCGATGGCTATTTCGCCCTGCTTCTCGCCCAATGTCCAAGTGATGTGCTTGCCGGCAAGGCTCTCTTCGCCGTAGTTGGCAACCTTTACTTGGGCATGGATGCCTTCAGTGTTGGTGAAGCAGAACTTGTCAGCGATGAGCAGAGGCACCACGGGGGCACAGAAACCGCGCCACTCCTCGGCGGTACACATGCCTTTGGAGTCGAGGAAGGCGTCGAGAATGCCCACGTAGGCGCTACCCTGACCGGGGTAGTCCTGCAGGTCGAGCAGTTGGAAGCCTGCCATGTTGGGCGTGCGCAGGTCCATCTCGATGTCTTGCTTATAAAGTCGCAACGACCACTGACCGCTGGCTCGGTGGAAAGCCTTGGCTTGGTCTGCCATGCCTGCCTTTGCGAGGCGGTCGCGGAAAATTTCCATGTTGTAGGGGTAGAGTGCGCTAGTGTATTTGGCGATTTCGTCGTAATTGGGATAAGTCTGAAACTGTGCCGTCTCGTGCGAGATGATGGGGACGGTGGCCAGCGAGCATCCCTCCTCGAAGTTCATCCGTGTGTTTGGATAAAAGTGGTTTATCATACCTCCGTCGGCAGCATCGGCAAAAGAGAACGATCCACGCGTGTGTGTGCCGTAGCTTCCCCAACCTTCACCGCCTACGCGGCAGGTTACGAAGAAGTCCATGCCGGGCTTCACACCCTGATAGCCTAAGTAGTAGTTCGAACTGAGTGTGTAGATTTTGTCGGGAGCCATGGCGCGGAAATGTTCGATATACTCCGTCATCTTGGGAATGCTGCCTCGCAGTTCGTTGCCAAGGGCAAACATGCGGAACGAGGGGTGGTGGGCATACTCGCGCATGATGGCTTCACCCTCAGTCATGAGGAACTCCATCAGCACGGTGTCTTTGGGGTTGAAGTTACCCCAGAAGGGGAGTTCGGGTTGCAGGTAAATGCCATATTCGTCGGCTGCCACAAAGGCTGCTTCGGGCGGACACCATGAGTGGAAGCGCACGTGGTTGAGACCATACTCTTCGCAAACCTTGAAATAGCGTCGCCATGAATCTACGTCCATCGCCACATGTCCCGTCAGTGGCCATACACCGGCATCGTGTCGTCCACGCAGGTAGATGGGGTGTCCGTTTGCAAAGAACTGCTGTCCTTCGATATGAAAATCCTTGAAGGCGGGGTGTACGGGAATCTCCTTCTTTTCGGGTTGTAAGGTGGTGAGAGAGATTTCACCGATGATGCCGTTCCAGTTGGTCTGTGTGTTCTCGGTGTAGGCGTGGCTGCTTTCATACACCTGTTCGGGTACACCACTGCTGTTGTCTACCATGATTGCCAGCTCGTGCACACCGGGGGTGAGGCAAGTCGTCAGGTCAAACCGCTGTGGGACAGAGATGAGTCTCGATGTTCCCACCAGCTCCCCGTCGACATAGACCTCTGTGGGCTTGGTCCGTTCAAGTGTGAGGTAAATCGCCTTCTCTTTCCAGGCTGACGGTATCTCCACTATACGACGATACCATGCACGTCCTTTGTAAGAATAGGGGCGCGACAGGTGAGTTGTTTCACCCTTCCACTCGATGGAGTCGCCCTTGCGGTTGGTATCGGTCGTACCAGGCAGCGTCACCGTTTCGGGCATCTCATCGGTAGGTTTCATACTTCCATCGCGATCAAGCGCAAAGCTCCATGTACCGCTCAGGTCAATTGACTGGTTATCACTTGTGCAGGCCTGCATCAGCAGAATACACACTGTCAGTCCGATACTTGTTGTCAAGGCGAAAAGGAAAGACTTGTTTTTTTTCATATGCGGTTTTCTTATTTATGTTTTTCTATTTATGTTGCAATGATACAAAAAAACGCGCATATCCGATATGATTTATTCGGCTTACCTCTTAATTTTGTTGAAATTTAACGTTTTTGTTGACTGAAAACATGTTGTTTGGCGATGCAACTATCTTCTTATGACAGAAAAATGGAATGATATTCGAGAAAAAGAAATGAACATTCCGTTGTTTACACGAAAATGGTTATCTTTGCCGTCCAATTGTAATATACATGCATAGAATGATGAAAATAGGAAAACATACGTTGGGCGAATGGGTGGCTGCCACCCGCCCCTGGTCGTTTCCGGCATCGATGATGCCGGTGGCTGTGACACTTGCCTACCTCTTTTGGGCTGGTTACGAGGTGAATTGGGTTTACGGGGTGTGGGCATTGCTTAACATTGTAGTGTTTCATGCGGCAGGCAATACGTGGAGCGATTATTTCGACTACAAGCATAAGGTAGACGCTGTAGACACGTTCGGAGCAAAGGCGTTGACCGGTGGACTCTTCTTGCCTGCCGAGTTCTTCCGTTTCGCTTTGGGACTGTTGTGTGTAGCTTTGGCGGGCGGACTTGTACTGACCTGTCTGACGGGGTGGGAATTGTTGTTGATAGGTGCCGGAGGAGCAGTGTGCACTCTGCTTTATCCTTTGTTGAAATACCGTTCGTGGGGTGATGTGGTCATCTTGTGTAGCTATGCCCTGTTGCCCATGTTAGGAACCACCTTTGTGGCATCGGGCATTTTGGATGTCGGTTTGCTTTGGATGAGTCTGCCGTATGGGTTGATTACCGTCTCCATCCTTCATGCCAACAATATGCGCGATGTGCTGACCGACCGCCGTGCGGGAATCAATACCTTGGCTATGCGGGTAGGAGTCAACACTTCCGTTGGAATCTATCTTGCTGAAGTGTTACTTCCTTATTTGATGCTGGTTGTTTTTGCAGCCATCGGATGGCTTCCTTGGGCGGTACTGTTAGTCTTCCTGTCTCTGCCTATGGCACTGAAGAATTGTCGCCTGGCGTTGTCTGTACCGAAAGAGGGGACGGAAGTCATTGCCGGTCTCGATCAGTTCAGTGCCCAATTGCAGTTGTTTTTTAGTCTGCTATTCATTGTTTCGTTGGTTTGTTCGTCTTTATTCTTCTGAAAAGCGTATGAAATCTCTTGTGTTTACCCTTGTTCTTGCCCTCCTTTTGTGGACTGTGATGTTCTCGCCTTGGACGGCTCCTCATGTGAATTTCTGGTGGATGATGACCTTCTCTGCCGTTACTCTTTCGATGCTCTCAACCTTTTTCAACCGGGGTTGGCACAAGCGGGTGAAGCTGAACTGGAGCAACCTTTTCTTGGGTGTGCTCATAGCCGCTGCACTGTGGGGCATCTTCTGGATTGGAGAGAAGGTATCGTCGTGGATGTTCGACTTTGCCCGTCCGCAGGTGGACTCGATATACGGAATGAAGGAGGGAGAATCGCCTTGGTTGTTGACGGCTCTGATGCTTCTCCTCATAGGTCCTGCCGAAGAGATTTATTGGCGGGGATATGTGCAACAGAAATTTTCGGAACGGTGGAACGCCAACTTGGGATTCGTTGTTACCACGCTGATTTACGCATTGGTTCATGCCGGTTCGTTCAATTTCATGTTGACAATGTCTGCCTTGGTTGCCGGTATGGCTTGGGGACTTCTCTACCGCTTCTTTCCCGAGCGTTTTGGTGCCATCATCCTTTCCCACGCCCTGTGGGATGTGGCAGTATTTATTTGGTTCCCGATTCTATAAATTTTACATCACTGCTTCTCCGTCATGTAGGGCCAGTAGCGCACGGGCATGTCCTTGCGGTGTTTGCGCGGATTGAGGCGCTCTTTGATGCAGATGGCCTTGAAGTAGGTGCGCCACAACGCTTGAAACAGCGGCTCGTCATCCGCCATCAGGTCGGCATGGAGTTTGCCCGTGCGCGGGTCGAAGGTGCGTCCATCGTCGCTGAAAGCGATTTGTGTCACCTCGCTACCATTGTAGTAGCAGCCATAGTCTCGCCGGATGTCGTAGATTATCCACGGTTGGTCGGCAAAACGGTCTTCAAAGTGAGGGACAATGAGCGGGATGACGTTGTAGTCGGGGCGGATGATGGCGAAGTAGGTGCCGTCTTTCGCCTTTTGGAAGCGGACGAACTGCATCATGCGCAGCCGTTCGTAGCGCACGCGGCGGAAAGCATCGGTCACATAGCGTACATCCTCGTCGGTGAAGAAGGTCTCGATGCTCTTCTCAGCCTTCACCGCTTTGCATATATAATAAAACAAATGGAGGTCCAGTTCTTCCTCTTCAGCAAGGAAACTTACGGTCAACATCGTCAGTGCCCGTTGTGACAGTTTCTTCTCCAGCGCTCGCCATACCCTTCCTGCCTTTTCACTGTCTGTCACCACCGTGTATGCTGCATCGTAGAACAACGGCAGCGGTTCACCCTCTGCCAATAGGCTGGTGGGGAACTCTTTGCGTACAAAGGCGTCGAACACGGCTGTCAGCAGCCCGTCGAACGTCCGGTCGTAGTGAAAGATGATGGAGGTCATTATACGCTCTCTATTGTTGTTTTTCTGGGCAAAGATAGTAATAATCTCTGTAAAACAAGTATAAAGACGATTTTATTGTTTCAGAAAAGGCTCAGCATAAATGAAGTGGAATAAGCGTATTGTTGATTGGAAAATCGAAGATAGGTAGCATTCGGGTATTAAAAAAATCAATCTGTATATTTTGTATTCCACTCAGTTTGCACTATCTTTGCCGCATGACTCAAGAACAATCGGTTATGAATCAAAGAACTTACCCCCATCTGGAGTAAAGTTTTGAAAAACTCCGTACGGATAGTTCTTTTATGTAAGAATACAATGAGAACTTTAAGAATAGGCTTGATTATTTTGGCAGTGATAGTTCAGTTTTCGGTGTCTCATGCACAGAGTTTCCGAAGTGACGAACTGTTTGCTCAAGGTGTATCACTTTACAACCAAAAAAAATATGCAGATGCTATTGTTCTGTTTGAACAGGTAAAGGAACTTGATGACAAAGAGTTAAGTGAAACTTCTGCCCGACGTGGTTATGGTGATTTATGGTTAGCTGCGTGCTATTACAAGATGGGCAATGAGACAAAAGCTAATGAGATTGTACCTTTTTCTTACATGGTACCACCTGTAGATCGCCGTCTGACAGTGGAAAGTGACCGGCAGAGCGATCAGGCTATGTTTTTCTATTCAGCGGAGAATTACGAAAGGGCATTGGAATATTTTCAGCGTTGTGCAGTGTTAGAATTGAAAAATATAGGCAGACACAGCTTCTATGCCAATTCCCTCAGAATGTGCGCCGAGTGTCTGATGTATATGGATAATTTCGATGAGGCAAAGTCACAGCTGTTTGATGCATTGCCCATCTATCGGAAAGAACAGTGTGACTATGCCGTTCACGTCACCCAAGAGACGTTGGGGACGTGTTACTATTACATGGGACAAGCCGACAGTGCCTGCCATTATTTCGAGGAAGCCCGGCGGGGATTTCAGTCGGTAGGTGCCTCTGAGTTGGCAGACAATATTTTGTTGCCGCTGAAGACCTGTCGTGCCATAGTCGCCTATACAGAGGGGAATCCCGAAGCAAAGAACCTGTTTGTTGAAGTGAAAACAGCGTTGGAACAAAAGGGGTATACAAGCGGATATGATTACAACAAGATATTATATTACCTGTTGGGGTGCAGCTATTTTTTAGACTCTGATTGGAATCAAGCTTACAAAACCGGCATTCAGTTGCGACAACGGTATGAACAAGAACAACTTACCATGACTGCTGAATACATTGACATTCTCCACATCACCGTCATGGCTGGAGGTCATTCGCAGCGGATGAATTTGGAAGAAGCCATTGAGCAGGAAGAACTGATACTAAAGTTAGTCCGTGACAGCCAGGGAACCGACAATGAGTATTACGTGCGATCACTGCAATATCTGGCAAATCTCAATAGTAACACCAACCCTGGGTTGGCGCTCCAACAAGCCCAAGAGGCATACGACATTGTGAAACGAAGCAAAGAACAACTGACCCCGCAGACGGTGGCACTCGTATACCAAATGATGGCGCTAATATATGCTAACAACATGGAGTTGGACAAAGCTACTGAAATGTTCGATAAGGCTTACGGCGTATATCAGGACTCTCAGGTTCCAATCACCGGTGACTATACCGCACTGCTGAGCAATATAGTCAGCCTGTATAGCAATATCGACCGTTTTGACAATGCTGCCGCTGCCGGGGAACAGGTAATCAGGATTTACAAGACTTACAATTGGCATGCCGACAACACATACGTGGCTACGTTAGCCGCCTTGTTGAATGTGTATGACATGCTGGGAAACACCAAGCGACTGAAGGAGTTGATTGCAGTCATACGTCAGACCTATCAGGACTACCCCTCACTTTCAAAAGCAAATTACAACTACATCCATTTTTTGCAGAAAGAAGCAAACCAAGCCATTATTGAGGGCAACCTCTCACAAGCCATTGCCAATGCCGAGGAGATGCTTGCCATGGCAGGTGCCGACAATAATACCGATGCCGACTTTAAGACCATGCTTGAGACAGGTGTAGCGTTTTTGTTAGCACAATGCTACAATGCACAAGGTGAGACTGAAAAAGCCTGGGAGACAATTCGAGAAATGAGGGAGATAGAGTTAGAAGGTGGAACTGTGGGGGACAAGCAATATGCCTCCGTCATGGGATTGGCACTCAAATCTGTCCAAAAGATGATAAATGGTGATTACGAGGGAGCTATGGCGCAAATACGAACATCGTTAAGACAGTATGAAGAACTTGATATGGGCGAGAATAATCCCATGCGGCTTATCCTGTTAAATGGCCTTACAACCTATGCTTGGAATGCCGGAGACAGACCCACATTGATGCAGGCAGTGACAGAGCAGAACACATTCTTCCGCCGTTTCGTGCGCTCTCATTTTCAGACAATGACCTATCAGGAACGATGTGACTTCTGGGGCAAATACAATAGTTGGTTCAACGTGCAGTTGCCTAATGCTGCCTATCGTCTGTCGACAGACACCATGCATTGCGAACTCTACAATGGATTACTGCTGAGCAAGGGGCTGCTGCTGAACTCAGAGATTGAGTTGAAGCTACTCATCGATGAAAGCGGAGACATGCAGGCACGACAGTTGTATAACCGATTTGTACAGCACAAGACCCAACTTGCCCGGCTACAGGCTGAGCGTCTCAGCAAGGCGCAATGCGACTCGCTGAGCGAAGTGATATACAGTGAAGAGAAAGAGGTCATGCTGATGTTGAACGAAAAATTCGGTGATTACACCAAACGGCTCGATGTGACATGGAACGATGTACAGCAACACCTGAAGCCGGACGAAGCTGCCATTGAATTTGTCTTATCACCTCTCTCGCCCGACTCCCTGCTTTATTCGGCGCTTGTTTTAAGACCGGGATATGATGTTCCGCATTTTGTGCCGCTTTTTATGGAGCGACAACTTACTGACATTCCTGCAAACCGACTTTACAAATCAACAGAAGCGGGCAAACTGGTGTGGGCATCGCTGACGGAAGAACTGTCTGACGTACACCGTATATACTTCTCGCCTGTAGGCAAACTTCACAGCATTGGGTTAGAGAGTTTACCCATAGGAAGCGACGATAAGGTGGCTGGCGAGCGATATGAGTTGCTGCGCGTTTCGTCTACGCGCGAGGTGGCGCTGACCCGTCACACTGACTCACAACCCTGTATGACACTTTTTGGCGGCATTGAGTATAATGCAGACTCGAATGCCATCGCCAAACAGAATAGGGCATTGGCTCTAATGCCCTATGAATACAGACCGCGCAGTACAGCCAATCGTGCGGCTGTTTTAGGAGTATCTCCCCTGCCGGGAACACGGCGTGAGGTGGAACAAATTCATGCCTTGTTGAAACAGCACAACATCAGCTCCCATAACTTTGTAAATGTACAAGCCAGCGAAGAGTGCTTCAAGGCGCAGGGGCAGGTCCGACCTACCTGGCTGCACATTGCAACACATGGTTTTTTTTGGAATGAAGAGCAGAGTTTCAGGTTTCAAGAGTTGGCTTTCATGCAACAGTCATTGATAGAGATGATGGGAGAACAAAGCATGGTTGCACAAGAAGATCATTCGCTCACCCGTACGGGGTTGCTCTTTGCCGGAGCCAACAATGCATTGATGGGGTGCGACATACCATCGAACATGGACGATGGCATACTGACGGCACAAGAGATTTCGCGCATGGACATGCGGACTGTCAGTCTTGTTGTGCTCTCTGCTTGCGAGACGGCAGCGGGCGACATCAATAGCGAAGGAGTATTCGGGTTGCAGCGAGGTTTTAAAAAAGCGGGAGCAAACAGCATCATCATGTCGTTATGGAAGGTTGACGATGAAGCTACCTGCCTGCTGATGACAGAGTTCTACAAGTATTGGATTGACGGGGAAATGACAAAATACAACGCATTGGAGGCTGCAAAAAAGACGGTACGTTCACGCAAAGACAAAGGTTGGGACGACCCCCGTTATTGGGCAGCATTCATCCTGTTGGACGGATTGGATTAGCCTGAATCACTATGAAGTTGATGATTTTGCCCGGTTTGTAACCTGCTCACGTGATTGGATGGTTGACAGACAGTAGGAGTCTCATTAACCCATCAACTGTGCGAAGCACTATCAACCCTTCAACCTCTCAACCGCGCGGAGCGCCTCAATCCCAAAATACTTCATTGGTGAGAATTTTCAAAATAGGCACTTTAAGGTCTTTTTCTCCCTTTCCATTACGTTCAAAAAACTCTGGACACTTACTGAAAATCTCTGGACACTTACTGAAAAAAGTATCAAGGGGAACTGAAATAAGTGTCCAGCGTAAATCAAAAAACTCTGGACACTTTTTTGACTAACTGTCCAGTGTTTTTTGAAAAAGTATGGAGGGTTAATTTTGACGTTTTTTTAAATGTAAATATTTCTATAGGCAGATTTATTTCAGGTAGACCCCGACACCGATGTAAGAGCAAGGCAACTTGCTTTTTGATTCACCCTTGACGGTATTGGTCACTTCGCGCCCAAGACCTATGGAGGCAAACCAAGCGGGCATAGAGAAGGTGACACCTGCCTGAATACCCCATTGGAAGCGCTGCCATTCGTCACCTACCTCTTCTTTGTCGAACAAGTCGTAGTAGAAAGGTTGCTTGTACTTGTCGCGTATCTTAGCCTCACCGCTCAGGTTGCCACGCAACCGTACCCCTACATAGGGCTGGATGGTCAGGCAATCGTTCACTTGAAAGCGGTAAGCCACGCGCACGGGGAGTAACAGAGAGACAAGCACGATGCGCTCTTTGCTCTCGTTGAACGTGTAACCGTACCACAGGCGCTGCAGCGAAAGTCCGGTCTCAATGTAAAGAGGCTTTTTGCGTGAGACCTCTATACCACGCAAGAAAGAGAGGGTAAGTGCCTGTCCGTAAACCGTTTTTTCGACAGGCAGCCCCAAGACTTCCATCACCATCGGTTGGTATGCACCCTCTAACGCAGCATATCCGTTGCGCCTCTTTATCCGGAGGGTATCGTCCTGCTCCCGGTTTGCTGCAGGCAAAAGCGAGAAGAAGCAGGCAAAAAATAGTAACAAGAAGTTTTTCTGCATCATACCTGTTATTTTTGTTTGCTTGTTGCGGCAAAGGTATATATAAGTTGCATAAACTCCAAATTTATACCAGAATATGTCGGATAGAAAGCTATTAATTTTTTGTTTTTTGCATCCAAGCAAAACTAAATCAGGAAATTCTTTGTTAATCCGAAAAATAGTCGCTAACTTTGCACTGATTTTGAGAATTACAGATGGCCAAACAATTTATTCATACGATAGGAACTATTTGTCAACAAGGAGCAATGAACCTTTTTCAACGGAAAGGGCATTGCTCTTTTTTTTATCTGAAAAAAGTAACTAATAATCATATATGAACATTAACATGGAAAAGAAGATGAAGAAGGTACTTGTCTTGGGTTCAGGAGCACTCAAGATTGGTCAGGCTGGAGAGTTCGACTACTCTGGTTCGCAAGCATTGAAAGCGCTTCGTGAAGAAGGCATCAGTTCAGTGTTGTTAAATCCGAATGTTGCAACCATCCAGACATCTGAGGGTATAGCAGACAAGGTTTACTTCTTGCCCGTCACTCCATATTTTGTGGAAGAGGTCATCAAAAAAGAGCGTCCCGACGGGATATTGCTTGCCTTTGGTGGACAGACTGCACTCAACTGTGGAACAGACCTCTATACGCGAGGCATATTGGAACAGTATGACGTGAAAGTGTTGGGTACCTCGGTAGACGCAATCATGTACACCGAAGACCGCGATCTGTTTGTGAAGAAGTTGGACGAGATTGACATGAAGACCCCCGTAAGCCAGGCAGTAGAAAGCATGGAGGAGGCGCTGGCCGCTGCAGAGCGCATCGGATATCCTGTGATGATACGTTCTGCATACGCCTTAGGAGGTCTGGGAAGCGGTATCTGCCAAAACAAGGAAGAATTCATCCAACTGGCAGAGAGTTCGTTTACCTTTTCAAAGCAGATTCTGGTAGAAGAGTCGTTGAAGGGATGGAAAGAGATAGAGTTTGAGGTGATTCGCGATGCTAACGACCATTGCTTCACCGTGGCAAGCATGGAGAACTTTGACCCGTTGGGCATCCACACCGGTGAGTCGATTGTGGTGGCTCCCACCTGTTCGCTTGACGAAGGCGAGTTGAAGATGTTGCAAGAACTCTCGGTGAAGTGTATCCGTCACTTGGGCATTGTGGGTGAATGTAACATTCAATATGCTTTCAACTCGGTGACCGACGATTACCGTGTGATAGAGGTGAACGCCCGTTTGAGCCGTTCTTCGGCACTTGCTTCAAAGGCTACCGGCTATCCGTTGGCATTTGTGGCTGCGAAGATTGCGTTGGGCTACACCCTTGACCAGATAGGCGAGATGGGAACTCCTAACTCTGCCTATGCGGCTCCCCAGTTGGACTATCTCATCTGTAAGATTCCCCGTTGGGACTTGACCAAGTTTGCCGGTGTATCGCGCGAAATAGGTTCGAGCATGAAATCGGTAGGAGAAATCATGTCTATCGGACGCTCGTTTGAAGAGATTATCCAAAAGGGATTGCGCATGATAGGTCAAGGCATGCACGGATTTGTGGGCAATGGCGGTCTGAAGTTTGAAGATCTCGACAAGGAGTTGGCAAACCCTACCGACCTGCGCGTATTTGCTTTGGCGCAAGCGCTGGAAAGCGGATACACCATCGAACGCATCCATGAGCTGACCAAAATTGACCCTTGGTTCTTGGGTAAGTTGAAAAACATTGTCGACTATAAGGACAAACTTTCGACATACAACCGGATAGAGGATATTCCCGCTGAGGTGTTGCGGGAAGCAAAGGTGCTCGGATTCTCAGACTTCCAGATTGCCCGCTTTGTGTTGAACCCCACAGGCAACATGGAGAAAGAGAACCTGCAAGTGCGTGCCCGCCGTAAAGAGTTGGGCATCTTGCCCGCTGTAAAACGCATTAACACGGTTGCCTCTGAACATCCTGAGTTGACAAACTACCTCTATATGACCTATGCCGTTGAGGGATATGACATCAATTACTATAAGAATGAAAAATCGGTGGTAGTACTTGGTTCGGGTGCCTACCGCATCGGTTCGTCTGTAGAGTTTGACTGGTGTTCGGTAAATGCTGTGCAGACCGCACGCAAGCTGGGCTACAAGTCTATTATGATCAACTACAACCCCGAGACGGTGTCGACCGACTACGACATGTGTGACCGTCTCTACTTCGATGAGTTGACCTTCGAGCGCGTGTTGGATGTCATCGACTTGGAGCAACCGCGCGGTGTCATCGTGTCAGTGGGTGGACAGATACCAAACAACCTGGCAATGAAACTCTATCGCCAGTCGGTTCCTGTATTGGGAACTTCACCGCTCTCTATCGACCGTGCAGAAAACCGCAACAAATTCTCAGCCATGCTTGACCAATTGGGCATCGACCAACCGGCTTGGCAGGAGCTGACCAGTTTGGAAGATGTGAAAGGCTTTGTAGAAAAGGTGGGTTATCCTGTGCTTGTGCGTCCGTCATACGTGCTTTCGGGTGCAGCCATGAATGTGTGCTACAACGACGAGGAGTTGGAGAACTTCTTGAAGATGGCAGCCGAGGTGTCGAAAGATTTCCCGGTTGTGGTATCGCAGTTCCTTGAGAACACCAAGGAGATAGAGTTTGATGCCGTGGCACAAAATGGTGAAATAGTGGAATATGCCATCAGCGAACACATTGAGTTTGCCGGTGTACACTCAGGAGATGCTACGCTCGTATTCCCGGCACAGAAGATCTATTTTGCAACAGCACGCCGCATCAAGCACATCAGTCGCCAGATAGCCAAAGAACTCAACATCTCGGGTCCGTTCAACATCCAGTTCCTTGCCCGCAACAACGAGGTGAAGGTAATCGAGTGTAACTTGCGTGCATCACGTTCGTTCCCGTTTGTGAGCAAGATATTGAAGCGTAACTTCATTGAGACGGCAACCCGCATCATGCTGGATGCACCCTATACCCGTCCCGACAAGTCGGCTTTCGACATCGATTGGATTGGAGTGAAGGCTTCACAGTTCTCATTCTCACGTCTGCACAATGCCGACCCCGTGCTGGGTGTAGACATGTCGTCAACCGGTGAGGTAGGCTGTATGGGAGATGAATTCTCAGAGGCGCTGTTGAGTGCCATGATAGCCACTGGATTCAAGGTGCCCAGCAAAGAGAAGGGCGTGATGTTCTCATCGGGAGCCATGAAGTCGAAAGTAGACCTCTTGGACGCCAGTCGCGTGCTCTACAACAAGGGTTACAACATTTATGCCACTGCCGGGACAGCTGCCTTCCTGAATGCACATGGGGTAGCAACCACTCCGGTATTCTGGCCCGACGAGCGTGCTGATGCCGAGAACAACATCATGAAGATGATTGCCGACCACAAGTTTGACTTGATTGTGAACATTCCGAAGAACCACACCAAGCGCGAGTTGACCAATGGGTATAAGATTCGTCGTGGAGCCATCGACCACAACATCCCGTTGATAACCAATGCCCGCTTGGCAGGAGCCTTCATCGAAGCCTTCTGTGAGTTTGGCGAATCAGAGATTCAAATCAAGAGCTGGCAAGAATATTAAGCAAACATAACCAGGCGGCTTGAAAGTATGTATTCTATTCAAGCCGCCTGCTTTTTTTGCAAGCCTTTCACCCTTTAATTCCTTTGCAAGCCTTTCAGCCCTTTAATTTCCTTTTAGTCCTTTATATATAATAAGGTATAGAAAAAGGGGTAAAAACTCCCGTTATCCTACAAACATTTTTATAGCATCCAGCCTCAACAAAGCCTTGTGAGTGGGTGAGTTTGTAAGAAAGCGAGAGATTAGGGAACTGATTTACATGACAAATCGCAAATTATTCGTATCTTTGCCGCTAAATAAAGCAGATAAAACATGGAGAATAAAAAATTCAAAAGGACTACTGTAACATCAGCCCTTCCTTATGCCAACGGCCCGGTACACATCGGTCACCTGGCAGGGGTGTATGTTCCGGCAGATATTTATGTGCGCTACCTCCGCCTCAAAGGGGAAGAGGTGCTGTTTATCGGAGGTTCTGACGAACATGGTGTGCCCGTCACCATCCGTGCCAAGAAAGAGGGATGCACCCCGCAGGATGTGGTGGACCGCTACCATGGCATCATCAAGAATGCTTTTGCCGACTTCGGCATTTCATTCGATGTCTATTCGCGCACAACCTCAAAGACTCACCACCAGCTGGCCAGCGACTTCTTCAAGACCCTTTATGAGAACGGCAAGTTCATCGAAATGGAGAGCGAGCAGTACTACGACGAAGGAGCGAAGCAGTTCCTCAGCGACCGCAACATCAAGGGGCAGTGCCCGCGTTGCCATGCCGAAGACGCTTACGGCGACCAGTGCGAGAAGTGTGGCAGCACGCTCTCGCCCGACGAACTCATCAATCCCGTGAATGTCCTCACAGGCAATCCGCTCGTGAAGAAGCCCACGAAGCACTGGTATCTGCCCCTCAACGATCATCAACCTTGGCTGGAAGAGTGGATTCTGCAAGGACACAAGGAGTGGCGCAGCAACGTCTATGGCCAGTGCAAGAGCTGGCTGGATGCCGGACTGAAGCCCCGCGCCGTGACGCGCGACCTCGAGTGGGGAATCCCCGTGCCCGTGGAAGGTGCCGAGGGAAAGGTGCTCTACGTCTGGTTCGATGCGCCCATCGGCTACATCAGCAACACCAAGGAACTCTGTGACGCCCATCCCGAGAAGGGCAGTTGGGAGACCTGGTGGAAAGACCCCGAAACCCGCCTCGTCCACTTCATCGGCAAGGACAACATCGTCTTCCACTGCATCGTCTTCCCCGCCATGCTGAAGGCTGAGGGCAGCTACATTCTGCCGGACAATGTGCCGGGCAACGAATTCTTGAACCTCGAAGGCGACAAGATTTCCACCAGCCGCAACTGGGCCGTCTGGCTGCACGAATACCTTGTCGATTTCCCCGGCAAGCAGGATGTGCTCCGCTATGTGCTCACCGCCAATGCGCCCGAGACGAAGGACAACGACTTCACTTGGAAAGATTTCCAGGCACGCAACAACAACGAACTGGTGGCCGTCTATGGCAACTTCGTCAACCGT
Source organism: Bacteroidaceae bacterium (assembly GCA_017472635.1). Classification (GTDB taxonomy): domain Bacteria; phylum Bacteroidota; class Bacteroidia; order Bacteroidales; family Bacteroidaceae; genus Phocaeicola_A. The sequence goes on along the minus strand of JAFUPU010000020.1, from coordinate 40,788 downwards.
GCCCTGCAACTCACGCAGAAGTATTACGACGGAGTCGTTCCTGCACCGGGCGAGCTGACGGAATATGACAAAGAGACCCTTGCCGAGTTCAAGGATGTGAAAGAGAAGGTGGAGCGGCTGCTCGACAACTTCAAGTTCCGCGACGCACAGAAGGAGGCCATGAACCTGGCCCGCATCGGCAACAAGTATATCGCCGACTGCGAGCCGTGGAAGGTCATCAAGACCGACCCCGAACGGGTGAAGACCATCATCTACATCTCACTGCAGCTCACCGCCAACCTGGCCATTGCTTTCGAGCCGTTCCTGCCCTTCAGCAGCGAGAAATTGCGTGGCATGCTCAATATGCCCACTTTCGAATGGGCTTCGTTGGGCAACACCGACATCCTGCCCGCCGGTCACCGGTTGGCAGCCCCATCACTGCTCTTCGAAAAGATTGAAGACAGCGTGATAGAAGCACAGGTGCAGAAACTGCTCGACACCAAAAAGGCCAACGAGGACGCAGACTACAAGGCCAACCCCATCAAGCCTACCATCGCTTTTGAAGACTTCGAGAAGCTGGACATCCGCGTAGGTACGGTGCTTGAGTGCGAGCGTGTGCCCAAGATGAAGAAACTCTTGAAGTTCAAGATTGCCGACGGCCTGCAGGACCGCACCATCGTGAGCGGCATTGCCGAACACTACCAACCCGAAGAACTCGTAGGCAAGCAGGTGCTCTTCATCGCCAACCTGGCTCCCCGCCAGTTCAAGAACGGTCTGGTGAGCGAAGGCATGATTCTCAGTGCCGAGAACTTCGACGGTTCATTGGCCGTGACTTCACTCCTCAAGGAGGTGAAGCCGGGCAGCGAGGTGAAGTGACCCCCGACGTGTCTGTAACAAGGTGATTCACGATACACCGTCACGAAATAATTTCAGGTACGGATTACGCGGATTAACACGGTTTCAATCGCAATTAATCCGTGTAACCCGTACCTGAAAACAAATTGTTGCATTCTGATACCTCCATGTATAAAACCTTCTTGACTTATCCTTAAAAAGGGTTTGGAGACAAACTCACCTGACAATCAGCATTTAACTTAATGAACCCCTCTCAATTGTTAATTCATCTTAAATTATAGGGGGGGGTAAAACGGCTTTACCTTAAAACTATAAAATTTTCGCTTTCTTTGTACCCTAAAATAAAGTTTGGAAAAGCTATTTATAGTTAGGGAATGACGGATTTGGAATCGGAATAGGCTTCAAATCACAATACAAAAGAAATGAAGGCGAAACTGATCATAGCAGCAATGATGGGACTGTTGGCTTTGAATGCTCCGGCACAGAGATACCGGGAAGCCTCTGCCCTTCCTCATGCCGACTCTACAGAGATTCGCCACTTCCGCATCTATTATCCCATCAACAAGACTCAAATTGATGAAGACTATATGTCGAATGCGCACAACCTGGAGGTCATCCGCACCTATCTGGCCGAATCGCCGCGCATCGACAGCATCGTCATCTATTCCTACGCCTCGCCCGAAGGTCCCTACCGCTTCAACAAGTGGCTGGCCGGAGAGCGTGGTGCTACCGCCAAACGGTATATCCTCTCGCAAGTGCCCGAAGGACGCTTGATTTCTGACTCACTTATTCACCTGCGCCCCGAAGCCGAAAACTGGCCGGGACTTCGCGAAGAGGTGTACCTCCATTATCACGAAGCCGACCGCGAAGAGGTGCTGGCTCTCCTCGACTGCGACCTGCCCGACGCGCGGAAGAAAGAGTCCCTGAAGCGGCTGAACGGCGGACAGCCCTGGCAGTATCTCCTCAAGCACTTCATGCCCAAGCTCCGCTATGCCACGTGGATCTCCGTCTGGGCACCTATCTTGCCGGAGATTCCGCAGGCTCCTCTGGTCACCGCCGCCGTAGCCCCTACAGAAGCGACCCCCGGCCCGATAGACATGCCCTATAGGCAGAGCCGCACCATCTTGGCCGTGAAGAGCAACCTGCTCTACGACCTGCTCTTGTGGGCCAACTTCTCCGTAGAGGTGCCCTTCACCGTCAAGGGGCACCGGTTCTCGGCACAGTATCAGCATCAGTTCCCGTGGTGGACGTGGGGACAGAACGACAATAAGTACTGCAACCGTTTCCTCTCCATGGGTGGTGAGGTGCGCTGGTGGTTCCGTCCCGAGTATCATGCTGCCACCCTCCGGCGCAAGGAGCGCGACTGCCTCACCGGCTGGTTTGTCGGCCTCTATGGCATGGGTGGCAAGTGGGACTTCGAGTGGAAGCGCGACATCTGTTATCAGGGCGAGTTCTGGAGTGCCGGCCTCAGTGTGGGCTATGCCATGCCTGTGGGTCGTTGGGCAAACATGGAGTTCAGCCTCTCGGCCGGCTATGCCAACATCCCCTATCGCGGATATACCCCCACCGACGACTACAGCCAGCTCATCCGCGACCCCGAGGACAACGGTACGTGGCACTACATCGGTCCCACCCGCGCCGAGGTGTCGCTGGTCATCCCCTTCACCCTCACCCGCAAGGGCGTAATAGAGAAAGGAGGGAGGAGATGAGAAGAGTGAAGAGTGGAGAGAGAAAAGTGAAGAGTGAAGAGAGAAGAGTGAAGAATGTAGGGATGTGGCCTGCCTTATGCTCACCCCTCCACCCAGAGGGTCCCCCTCCCCTAAGACAGGGGAGGAACTTGGATTGTTTTGTACCTCATGTAAGCGATGGAGAGAAGCTGGACTATCCAAAGCTGTCCCCCTGTCTTAGGGGGACGAGCGAAGCGGAGGGGGTGAGAAACCGTGCTGCCAAACAAGATTACCGCCCGAAAAAGAGAGGCGAGTGGTGGAGGAGTTCAAGAATGCGGTGGGCAGGCCTCCTGTGCCTCCTCCTTATCCTCACTGCTTGCGAGCACCGCGAACTGGTGGAGCCGAGCAATGTGCACTACGTGCGCGTATATATAGATGAACAGATACGGAACGTGACGTACGGCTTCTACGACGAGAGCCGCCTGAAGCCCGTGCACCGACGTCCGTCGGTGGTGCGCGTGGCACTGTGCGAACCGTCTGGCGGACGGGTGGTGGCCGAGCGATACCTGCAACAGAGCGGTGAGGACGAACGGGGCTACTACTTGGAGGGGTACATCACCGCCGATGTGGGCGACTACCAGCTGATGGTCTATAACTTCGGTACGGAGAGCACCCTCATCCGCGAAGAGCACACCTACCGGCTGGCAGAGGCATACACCAACGAGATTGCCTCGCACTACTATGCCTACCTGCCCAGCGCACGTGTGAATGGCTCAGAGAGTCCCATCGTTTACGAGCCGGATCACCTCTTCCTGCTGACCCAGGACAGAATACACATTGCCCCCACCAACCGGCTGGACACGCTACGTACCGAGGCGGGCGACTACTTTACGGCATCGACCTGCGTGGAAAGTTACTACATACAGGTGCGTATCAAGGGCATCGAATACATCTCCACGGCGGCCTCGTTGCTGACAGGACTGGCGCCCAGCACCACCCTGCACAACCGCACAATGCAACCCGAGCCTCCGGTGCAGATATTCTTCGAGATGAATGCTTCCGGTCGCGAAGGACAAGAGAAGCGTAGCGGTAGTACGACGGGAACAGAGAAGGTGCCTGTCATCTATGCCACCTTCAACACCTTTGGCAAACTGCCCGAGGCGGAAACAAATTATATGGTTACGTTCGACTTCGTCACGACCGACGGCCGGACACAGACCGAGACGATAAACATCACCCCCATGTTCGACACCCCCGAGGTGAAGGAAAACCGATGGATTATCATCGACCGGGAGATTGTCATCGCTCCACCCCCAAAACAGGAGGGCGGAGGCCTCTCCCCCGAAGTGGACGAGTGGCAGGATGTCAATACGGACTTGCAGATATAAGAGAATAAACATAATATTAACAATTAAAAAACATTAGTCTAACTTTAAAAACGTAACAAGTATGAAACGGTTTTTATTTTTGTCAGCTTTGGCAAGCGTAGCGCTCGCCGGCTGTGTGAACGACGAAGCCATGGAAGTAACTTCCAAAGCAAGTGACCAAAAGATTACTTTTAATGCTCCGGTGGTGAGTGGCTTGACAAGAGCGGTTGCTGGTGAACAACCTGTGACCGATGATGAAAACGGAAATAAATTGGTTTATTCAACAGACGAGAACTTCCGTGTGTATGCCCAGTGGGACAAAGACGGTGGATTCGAAAGTTGGATTACAAGCAACAATGACAATCGGGCAATCTATATGAGCGATATTGAAGTTGCTTATGACAATAGTGTTAACGGTTGGAGTTCTGATGCCGTTGAAGGAGGTAGCGTTTACTATTGGCCCAAAACTGGAGCTTTGACTTTCGCTGCTTACTCCCCCAGCGATGTCAGCAACTTTGTCCATAGTTATTCAGAGGCCGGACTGAGCGTAACAGATTTCACCGTTAAGGCCGCTACTGCCGATCAATATGACTTCATGTATAGCTCTCGCTCAAAGAATAGAACAGCAAGTACGGGTGGAACAAGCTATAGTGGAGTGGACATCAACTTCAAGCATGCGCTGTCTTCTATTAAGTTTAAGGTAGCTAAGGCAGCTGAGTACACAGGAACAACTATCCGTGTTAAGCAAGTAACCATTTTAAATGCTTATTCACAAGGTGATTTTGCTGAAAGTAAATCAGCAACTGAAGCAAGTTGGACAGGTCATGCACTTCCCGTTGACTATGCGGTTAAGAACAATGTAGACAATCAGGAATTGACTACAACAACCGCTGTACCTCTTGAAGGAGCCAACGACGTTATTTTGTTGCCGCAAGCATTCAACCATGAATCAGAAGTTGTTTCTATCAAGGTGGATTACAGCATTCAGAATGGGAATGGTCCTGAACTGGCCCAAACTAAAACTTTGCCTTTGGTGGTTACAGAAGGAGATGAAAACCGTTACTATACGGATAAAGATGGAAATGGAATCTCTGAATGGAAGATGGGCAAGCGCTACATTTACACCATCACCATTGGTTTGGAAAAAATCTACTTCTCTCCCGAAGTAGCCGAGTGGGTAGATGTCACTGTTACTCCCGACTTGACCATCTGATTCTCAAATTTAAAACCAAATTTAAAGTTATGACCAACCTCTCTCTGTCATCCTTGGCGGAACGGAAGAGATAGCAGACCGCTCTCTTCCCTCCGCCGGGGACGACAGACAGGATGGGAAACATAACGGGGAAGAATCGCTATGAAACAATCGCTTGGCATAATGATAGGATGCATGGCCGGTGTGTGGGCAAGCTCTTGCACATCGGGCGATGAAGCTATGGCCGTGCCCGAAGCATCCGACAAGGTGATTGCATGGCAACCTGTGCATGGCGGACAGACCCGCGTGCAACTGTTCGAGCCGAACAACACGGCCTTCTACGATGAGGAGGCAGGTGGGGGCGAGTTCACCGTGGATGCTTACTACGATAGCGGAAATACTGCTCTGAGATACATTGGCAATGGTCGTGTCTGGTACCGTGGTGATGAAAAGGTGGAGACGGAAACCGGAGCAAAGGACTGGATAAATGTGGATGAGTCCGGTAACTTGACCGATTACTATTGGCCCAACGAAGGGGCGCTCAATTTCTTTGCCTATATGCCGAGCAAGAAGTTTATGGATGGACATACGGATAAGAAGACGTATGTCACCCTCGGCGGCTATACTGATACCTATGGTCAACAGTTCTCTTGCGACCTGCCTGCCACCAACAACGTATTGGATTCCGATGGCGAAACTGTTGTGCTTGACTACGATGCCAACATGATAGAGTTCATCTACGCCTACACTCCGAGCCAGACCTTAGCAGACGCGGTTGCGGGAAGCGACGGTGTGAAGCGGACTCCGCTAAAGTTCGTGCACCCCTTCTCTCTTGTCTGCTTCCAATTAGGCGACGGTTCTTACCGCATGACGATCGAGAACATTACGTTGGGCAACCTTCATCTGAAGGGAGAATTCTCTACCGGGCAAACATGTACGGCGGAGGGCTTCGGTACGTGGATACCAAATGAAAATGAAGACCCCGCGAACACGACTTATACCGCCAACATCAACAAGCGAATCCCCAACGATGTGAACTACAACACCGTCTTCGGCGGACCCTATGTCATGATGCCGCAGGATTTGACGGGCGTAACTTTGACGTTGAATGCTACCCGGGAATTGTTGTCAACCGAGGAAGAGGATACGAGTACAGATGTAGAGGAAACAGTAAACCTAACCGGTACGTGGGCACCCGGCAAGCGTTATACCTATACCCTTATGCACGGGGATAACAACGAGGAGATTTACTTCAATGTGTTGGTAGAGGATTGGGAATACGTCGAATATAGAAACGAAATAGATGTGGAGTAAGCAAATGAAGAAGACGATGCGTTACATTATGCTGTGTGCCTTGTGTGCTGCCCTGCTCCCCTCGTGTGAGGAAGAGGAAATGACGACCGGTGCCGATACCGACTGCCGCATTTACCTGCGAGCAACGGTGGAGGGGGCAACGACAACCACACGTGCACCATACATCCTGACCACTCCCAATCGGGACAATCCATTGGAAGTGGCAGTGTGGGCTTCGACGACTCAGAATCTATTTGCCAATCGTGATGATGCCAATGGAAAGAACGGAGAAGTTGCCATCCACACAAGTGCCAACTTCACTAACGGAAGCGAGCAGTTGTTGGATGAAGCCGTTTATCCCAAAGCAGCGAATGGAACAACAAAGACAGTCTATTTCGTAGGCTTGCATCCGAGAACAGGATGGGAAACTATGGATGGTGACACGACGGCGGTTCATTCTACTGCCATCGATGGCAAGACCGACGTGATGTTTGCTCCCCAAATCTCCGGTGAGTATGGTGGAAACACTTCGGGAGACAAATGGCCGACCTTCAAGTTTCACCATTTGCTCACTTGGTTGCGCATCCAGATGGTGGCAGAGAGTGAGGAGGTCAGAACGGCGTGGGGACAGGTGACCGGCTTGACCATCAAAAGCAAGACCAAGGTAAGCGTCAACCTGAAAGGGACAACCGCCCTTGCAAATGCCGCCACTTTCTCGGGGGATGAAACAGACTTGCCCTTCTATCACAAGGATACAGACGATGAGTTTCTTAAAGAAGAATACTACGAATTGAAAGCTCCTTATGGAAACGAAGATATATATGATAAGGTGGAAGAAGTTGCCTATGTCCTCTGTGCCCCGGTGGAAGCTACTGCAAAGGACATTGAGACAGGAAACTTGACAACGGAATACACCTTGACCGTCACCACAGAAAGACGTACCGTAACAGTGGATGTGGATTTGATGAACGGAGCGGATACTCACTTTAGTGGAAACACAAGGAACCACCAGTTCGTCCTGTTGCTGAAGTTCAAGATGGGCGACAACATCTCGGTGATAGCACACCCCGTCGATTGGCAGACCGGCGGCTTGGGAAGCGGTGAATTGGAAGAAAATTAAGATTAAAAAAAATGGGAAGATGAGAAGAAGCCTATACCTTATTATATATATAGTAGTTTGGGCATCCGTGTGGACTGCTTGCACAGACGACTGCGCAGATGTGACATCAGGCAACGAGGCATACATCAGCTTGGGCGCTTCCGTTGTCGGATTGGAGACTGTCACTCGCGCTGACGGAGATAACGAAACCACCGAAGAGCCCCCCCTCCCGCTGTATAAAGGTACACCTTCCGCGGGAAATCCCTTTGAGGCGGACGTCTGTTTCTCCGAAACGGAAGGAGAGTTTCTTCACACCCCAACAGGGATAACCAACCTGCCTTGTCATACACAGATAACGTTTGAAGGAGCATTAGAGTATGCTATGAATCCTGAAAACGGGAGCAACTTGAAATATACAACCGGAGAAAATTCGCCATCCGTCTATTGCGTAGGCTTTTATCCACAAAACGTATGGACAGTTGCTGAAGACGGAAAAACAGCCACTGCCCCCATCGACGGAAAGACCGACCTGATGTTTGCCCCTCCTATCGAAGGCTCGTGGAACAACCCGCTGAGGACACAGACCTACAACCACCTTCTGACTTGGCTGAAGGTCTGTGTCTGCTCCACCAGTCAGGAGGCAGCCGATACATGGGGCAAGTTGAAAAGCATATCCATTCAAAGCGCTGACGGTCTTAGTGTAAACTTGGGGACGGGAGCAGTTACTTATACCAAAAGTGCAAATGCTTCTCCTTTTGTGGTTGTGGAAAACCAACTGTTGCACACCACCATGCAGGAGGTGGGCAAAGGGGTATTGTGCAGCCCGGCAAAGGAATATACACTGATCATCGAGACCACGAATGCAAGAACGAGAACGATAACTATCCCCATTAAGTGGATTGATGAGGAGGATGTTACCGATGAAGATGTGACAAGCGGCAAAGTGGCCGGCCGGCTCTTCATCCTCTCCCTCTACTTCAATGAGTATGCCGTGGTGGAGGGCGTATGCACCCTGAATGCCTGGAACAATCAGGACGAAGACCTTTATTTACAAGAAGAACAAGAAGAAACGGAGGAATAATGAACCGAACAGACAGACATATCACCTTGTGGATGGCCGCACTCTGCATGGCTGTGGCCGCCATCCTGCACAGTTGTACCGACGACTTGGGCATCGAGGCTCCGCGCCCTACCGAAGTGGTCTGTTTCACTGCCATTTTGGGAAGCGACTCCATCAAGACTTCTACACGCAGCACTGCCGCCTACCTCAGCATTGTGGAGGAAGAGTGGCAACTGGAAGGTATGCCTGCCGACACCGCTTCATCTGCTACTCGCGCCACACTGACCGAGTCGTTGAGTGGGAATGTCCAAGTCCTTGGTATCAGCAGCAGTAATGTTCAAGTTTTCAACAAGACCTTTACTTTTAGCGAATATGGTGACGAGCTGACCTCTGCCACTCCCATCTATTGGAAAAATATCGATGCGGGAACCCAACTGGATGTATATGCCTATGCTCCCACCACCTTGAATTGGGGAAGTGGTTCCTTTTCATACACCATACCGGAAGTTGCCAACCAACAGGACATCATTGTAGCCAAGAGTGTTGTAGTTGAAGAAGCCTTCCGCACGACCATCCCCCTGACCTTCACCCACGCCCTGACGGCCGTCCGGTTCAAATTAGGTGAGGACATTGAGGCTGACAAAGTGGCATCCATCACCATTAGCGGGGTGTACAACACAGGAACATACACCATCGGTGGCGAGTGGAGCGGGCAATCGACGGTAGTTTCATATACAACAATGCCTGATGCACTCTTGATGCTGATGCCCCAAACCCTGCCCGATGATGCAAAGGTGACGTTGACATTCAATGACGACACAACTCCTGCCATCAGTGCCTCCCTGAAAGGCCAGAAATGGGAAGCCGGAAGGCTGATTACCTATACGTTGCACAAAAGTACGACCCAGTCATCCAACACAATCTATTTCGACTTGGCGGCAGGGAATGTGGCAATCAATGGTACGAATTATTCTGGAAACATTTATGTGAATGGAGTGTCGAAGCCTGTAACAGGTACGCACAGTGCGGACAATACCTATTATGTTTATCAATCGACCACTTCAACCGACGAGAAGTTCCAGAAGTTCAACAAAGACAATACCGGTTATGCGACGGAGGCTGATTTTACAAATAAGCAGAACTGCCGCATTCCTAAGTACGACCCTGTGAAGGCTCCTGATGGCAGACTCTGGAGTGACTTCATCACCAATAATACCAGCGTGGAAACCGTAATTGAAACGTGGGATGATGGAAAATACATCAGAGCAGGGGGAACCAATGCACCGATTGAAACACTTGTCGGTACGGCCGTGGTACGGGATGTAGGACGTACACACACCCTGAATTCCATAAAGGTGACAGGTACAAGCACCTATAAGTTGACCATAGACAATCTTTATTCTGCCGCACAAAATGTAGGTTACAACTCTGGAACCACAGGTATATGGGGCAGACAGAATGGGGGAATAGGATTTTGTCCTTCAAGGTCTGGTAAAGGCTCGGAGTTGACGGTGAATATAGTCGGTGACAACCGTTTTGGAAATATTCATTATGAAAGTGAAGACAGTACCGGGCACAAGTTGATATTTGAAGGAACAGGGTCTATGACTGTGGCTGATGTTGACTTCATAACAAATGAACACAATGGAGGCGGAATAGGGTATTTGGGAAATGTTTATTGTTCTGTAATAGGAAGTCATAATGGTAATTATGAAAACAGTCATGGCATACAAATAAACAGTGGAACAATTTTTTCAGGTAGCACAGCCGAAGAAAATTGTTCGGCCATCGGTGGCGGAGGAAATGGAGAAACAACAATCACCATCAATGGAGGGACTGTGACTGCTGTAGCCACTACGACAGGCACGGCTATTGGAGGAGGAATTGGCTTTAACAATGAAGGTGGTGGCGGAGAAGTCATCATCAATGGAGGTCATGTTTATGCTTATAACTTAGAGAATATATGGGGAATCGCGAGTTCTGCCATTGGTGGAGCCGGTTCAAGATATGCAGGAGGACAATATGGCAACGTAACAATAAACGCCGGTTATGTATATGCTTACTCGGCATTAGGAACTGCAATAGGTGGCGGAAGCAGTCTATCTACTTATGGGGGAGATGCTGTTGTGACCATAACAGGAGGAACGATTATTGCAAGAAGTGGCACAGAAAATGCGAGTATTGGTGGAGGTACTGGTGGTACAGGCTATAATGACAGAGACAAAAAGGTAGTACGTGCACCTGGAGGAAATGCGAAAATCAAAATTAGTGGCAACCCGATTATTCGTACAGGTTCAATCGGTGGAGGTAAAACGAACGATGTGACCAATGTACCCCGGTCTAAGATGGGATTTGCCTCGATTACAGTGGATGGAGGTGACACTCAGGCCCAATTTGTATTGGCGGCTGGCTCAGGTGGCACTCCGTCATTTACCATGACCGGAGGAACCATCAGAAATAGTAATACGAACAATCTGGAAGACAAGGAATATCTCAACATTGTAGAAAATGGCGGAGCCGTTTATTTGGAAGATGGAACTTGCGAGATTCGCGGTGGAACCATCAAGAACTGTACAGCGCCCCATGGCGGAGCCATCTATCAGAAGGGAGGAACTATCACCCTTTCAGGTGGTGTCATCAGTGACAACTTGGCTAAGGGAGGGCATGGTGGCGGCATCTACATCGAAGAAGGCAGTTTCTTCATGCCTGCAGGCAGCACTGCTTCTATTACCAAGAACTCTGCCGTCCTTAGAGGAGGTCAAGGAGGTAACGGCGGCGGTCTGTACGTGACTTCCGATGAAAAAGATGTGACGGTAGATATACTTTCCGGCTCTATTACACACAACACATCCGACCGTCGAGGAGGCGGTGTATGTGTGGATATGTCTGAAACCGGGGCTGAAGCCAATGTAACGGTGGGAACAGACGCAGGGGACGGTCCGACAATCGAAAGTAACCACACCCTGCTGAGCGGTGGCGGCCTCTATGTAAGCGGAGTAAATGCCGACATCACCATCAACGGCGGAAAGATTAAGGGAAATACCACCTCGGCATACGTGCCCAACGTGGATGTGGCGAACGAAGGGGGGATGGTGACGTTGAACGAAGACGTGAGTGACGAGAATGTCCCCTGTGTGACAGTGACCTTCCACAGCAACGACGGGAACAACCTGACCAAGACCCAAAAGATTGTAACCTCTACCAACAGCCTCTTGTCCAGCGAGACATTTACTCGCCAAGGATACAGCTTCAAAGGATGGAACACCCGCGCCGATGGCAAAGGCACCGGCTATACTCCCGGTCAGGTGATGAACATCTCTGAAGACATAGACCTCTATGCCCAATGGGGTATTGAATGACAGAGGGAGGTCAGCGGACACCCATAATACATTGTGTATTTCCCGCTTCTCTACGAAACAAACTCCGCTCGTGAACCCAATAACCATGGGACACGAGCGGAGTTTTATTATATCTGACCCCCGCCAAAGGAGGCAATCATGCCGTGGAAGGGACAGAAGAAACAGTTTGGCGGACAGAAAATCCGATTACTGTTGCAGTGTCTCTAAGAACTCAATCTCTACGATGCGGAGTTCGCTGCGGGTCTTCTCTCCATCTTTTGCCTTGAAGAGGTCGAGTTCACCGGCTTTTGGTTCAACCACCTCTACGATTTGTCCGAAGGCATCTCCCTCCTGGGCAGCGCCCTTCAGGCGGATAGTGATTTCATCGGTCATCACGGGATGTTCGATGTTGAGGTGTATGTAGCCGAGGCTCTTTTCGGTGCTTCCCTTCCAGATCAGTTCTTTTCCGGCAAAGATTTCAAGCGGGTAGCTGCGTTGGCGCCATCCGGTTAGCTTCATGCAGATGTCGTCTACGGCAGCACGGCGGTTGAGCTTGTAGCTAATCCAGGCGGTGTTGAGGCGACCGTCGTTGCGCCATTCGCTCAGTTCGTTGTCGTCAAAGCTGTTTGCGGCACTCTCTTGGTTGGTGCCAGCCTTTACGTCGACAATCTGTACGTCCACCTTCTTGTCGGTGTATGAAGGAGTGAGCGGTGTTTCACCACGCTCCAGGCGGCAAGGCAGCATCTCACCGGGGAAGTGCTTGCTCAATCCGTTCACCACCTCTACGGGGGTAGTGGTCCAGCTTTCGGCAGCCGTACCCAGTCCTTCAGCCTTGGCGGTGAGTGTCACCTTTCCGGCTTCGGTGGTCGAGCGCACCAATACGCGGGTCACACCACACTCAACGGGCAGTGAAGTGGCAAAGGCATAGTTGCCCGGTCCCTGCGCGATGCCTCCACGCCATTCGGCAGGTCCTTCGAGGGTAAAGTCTACCATGTCGTTAGCCAGCGGGCAGCGGTTTCCTTCTGCATCCACCACTTCCACCTCTACAATCACGATGTCGTGTCCGTCAGCAAACGTGCCTGCGGGGTTTTTCATCTGTGTCAGCTTCAGGTGATGCGGTTTGCCGGCAGTCTTCAGGGCAGCGCGGCTTACCTCTTTACCGGCTTCATCGTATGCGATAGCCTCGATGGTACCCGGTTTCCATTGGATGCTGTCGAAGGTGTGCAAGAAGCGGTACTCCTGACGGCCGAATCCCTGCGACTCTCCGTTGATGAAGAGTTCCACCTTGTCACCGGTAGAGACTACATAGACGGGCTTTATAACAGCGGACCCTCCCCCTTGCCCCTCCACAAGGGAGGGGAGTGAAGTGTCATGCTTGTCATTGGATAGAGTATTTACTCCTTCCCCTTGGGGAAGGTTGGGATGGGGTCCACCTTCATAGTTCCAGTGTCCCACGATGTGTGTGCCATGCTCTTCGATGTCCACCCATCCGTTCCACATCACCTTGTGTGCAAAGAATCCGTCTTTCGGGATGCGGAGAGGGTCTACCACACCACTGCGGCGGTAGTTTTCGACTCCACGATAGTGAGTCTGTGTGTCGCTGAAGATAATCTTGGCACCACCTGAGTTCACGCGACGGCCCATACCGGGACGTTCACGCCAGTAGTCGTACCAGCGGCGCACCCATTCCACGGTCAGTTGGTCCTGATTCTGGTTGTAAGCGCTGGCATCTTTCTTCGGAGCACTGGTGTTGGTCACGGTTGAGTGGTAGGCACTGTTGCCCTCGCCATGCTTGTGGTAGGGATAACTGTAGTTGTCCCAATACTTGCGCAATCCCTCGTCGCGGCAATATTCGGTGGCAATCATGGGGTGGTGACGGCTCTTGTTGATGTAGAGCATTTCGCCGCCATACTCTGCCTCGCGGATGTCCAGCATCTCGCGGCTTCCGATGGCACGTCCGCCGTGTGGGTCGTATTGGTCGCGTATAGCCTTCATCTCTATCATGTGTTCGCGGCTGATGCTTTCGTTTCCACACTCGTAGAAGATGACGCTCGGATTGTTGCGGTTGTAGATGATGACGTCGCGCATCAGTTCGGTGCGGTGTTCCCACTGACGTCCCTGGCGGTCTTTCTCCGAGTCGCCGGCGGGCAGCATCTGCATTACACCCACGCGGTCGCAGCTCTCTATATCCTGCTTCCAGGCTGAGATGTGCATCCAACGGAAGAAGTTGGCATTGCCCTCTACGGCAAGTCCGTTGCTGTAGTCGCTCATCCAGGCGGGTACACTCATACCCACGCCCGGCCACTCGTTGCTGGTACGTTGGGCATAACCCTTAAACTGCAGGACGCGGTCGTTAATCCACACTTTTCCCTCGCCGAAGCGGGTCTTGCGGAAACCGGTGCGGGTCACCACCTCGTCTTTGGTCTTTCCGTCAACCACCAAGCGGGTCTTTACCTTATACAAGTAGCCGTATCCCCAGCTCCAGAAGTGCAGGTCGTCGAGCGGAGCTTCGGCACTGAGGGTGGCAGTCTCGCCCCCCTTGAGGGTGACAGGCTCGCTCTTGAATGCAGCCACCTGCTTGTCTTCCAAGTCGTAAACTTCCACTTCATAGCCTACGGTCATGGTTTTCTTATACTCGTTCTTCACCTCTGACTCGGCATGTATGGTGGCGCTCTTTGCCTTCACCTTGATGTCTTTGGCATAGATGTATACACCGGTAGTCTTCAGGTTGCTATAGAGTGGCAAGGTCTGATAGAGCTTGTCGGTGACGTGCAGCCACACGTTTTTGGGCAGCCCCCCGTAGTTGGCATTGAAGTTGCGGTCGTTCCACTGGAATTTGCTGTTTGTCTCGCGTTCGCGATACTGCCAGTTGTTGTCGATGCGCAATGCCATCACGTTTTCGCCTCCATAATTAATATAAGGTGTGAGGTCGAAGCCTACAGCCATGGCACCATTCTCGTGCAATCTCAGGTATTTTCCGTTCAGGTAGAAGTCGGCGGCCTGACGTACACCCTCGAATTCAACGAAAATCTTCTTTCCCTTGGCTGTCTTGGGCAGACGGAAGTGTTTGCGATACCACACGATGGTGTCGGTCAGCTCTTTGATGTCTACCTTGAAAGCCTCGTCTTCGTTGAAGGCGCGCGGCAGTGTCACCTTCTCCCAGTCGGCATCGGGGTAGTTGTTTTTTTCGGCACCCTTCAAGTCACCGATGTGCAACAGCCACTCGGGATTGAAATTGTATTTCTCGCGGGCAGGCACTGTGCCTTTCGCCCATACCAACAGCGGGCACATCAGCAATATGCCCAGCCACAAAGTTAATAAACGACTGTGTTTCATTTTTGGGTTAATTTATGAGTTAGTTTATGGATATACTTTTTCGGTTGCAAAAATAGGTATTTTCTTTAGCATAGACTATCATTTATGTCGCAAACCCTATAAATATTGTCGCAATAGGGGAGATTCCCGATTTTTTTGTCCGGATATCCTCTGGTTGGATGTTGCGGCAACTTGCTGCAGGAAGCCGTATGCAAGAAAATGGAAATAACCACACAAATGTGTTTCCGGATGCTGCGAAAAATCTTTGTACGCACTTTTTATTGTAGCCTTTACATTGCCAAAAAGAGGCAAAAACAGAGCCGGAAATGGCTGGATTCTTTCCAATTTTGCCAGGACCGGGCAGTGTCGGTCCCAGGACCTGGCGGGATAAGTCCTGGAGAAAATGCACCGGGTCCTGGGACTCAGCCGTCAGAGCCGACCAATATTCGCTCAAACCCACCTTTTTGTGTCATATCCCACCCGGTATGAGGTAATTTCCCGCTTTCTTCCTTGAAAAGAGGTGGAAAAATAAAAAAAACGGTCAAAACAACCCCTTTTTCTCTTTCTTAAAAAATCCCGCCTGCAAAACAGCCCCTTTTTAGCCCCGCTGAGAGCCTTTTTCCTGCTCGGGAATGCCGGTATACCCCTGAAAACAAACCGGCGGTTTTTTTCATCTGTCCCGTATATAGTCAGATTTGCCGACAGTATGGAAGAGAACCGGCTATCAGATAAGCGGACAAAACAGGCGGACGGAATCTTCATTCTTCATCGGGAAATCTCCTGTCTTTATCGTCTGCTTGTTGTCAAATGGCTGTTTTTGTTTGGCCGGTATCTCAAAAAAACGCAAAAAAGTTTGCCATGCAACAAGAATTTGCTAACTTTGCGTCTATAATACTGACGAAAACGTGTGAGAGAGATGAGAAAACTGACAGCCATCCTGCTACTGTTGCTTCCGCTGATGCTTTGCAAAGTTTCAGCTGAAAAGGTAGGTATGGCTCTCCCTTTTACCGCCCAACACCTCCCGCAACACATCAGAGACATCTTTTTCGACAGCGACGGATATGCCTGGTACCGCACCAATGAAGGACTTTATCAAGACGACGGCTACCGTACCACCTGCTACCGTGCCGACATCCACCACCCCGATCTGATAAGGAGCAACTACATCACCTGCATCACTGAAGATGCCGGTGGCAACATTTGGTTCGGCACCAAACGCGGTGCCTACATCATCGACAAGCGCGACTACAGCCTGACCTCCATAGAAGACGAGGAGGTAAAGGAGTGGGTAATCAATACGCTCGATGCCACCCGCAATGGAGAGGTGTGGCTGTCGACCAACGAGCGGCTCATACGCTACGACAAGCAGGGGAAGAAGGTCGCGTCGTACCCCATAAACCAACGCCTCACCCAGGTCTACGAGGACAACGAGGGGGTGCTGTGGCGCATCGTCCGTCGCGAAAACCTGGCACGCTATGTGGCTGAAGCAGACAGTTTCATCCCCATAGAGATGCCCTACAAGCAGACTCCTGCCTATATCCTGCAAGACCGGAACACGAAGAGCCATTGGGTGTCGGTGTGGGGACGCGGCATCATCCGTTATACCGCTACAGCAACGACCGGCAAAGAGCGGTTGGTGGAGCAACGGGTGACACGCATCGTATCGCCATCGGCTGAACGGAAGTTAGGGAAAATGGTCCAATGGGGAGAGGAGTATTTGGTGGGACATGCCGAGACCGGATACCTGCACCTGTTTGAACTGACCGGAGCCGACACCTTGCGTCGCATAATCGGTGAAGAAGCCGAGCGGCTGATACCCGGAGTGGAGAGCAAAAAGCTGGAAAACTTCACAATAGACAGTCAAGACAGATTGTGGCTGATTGACGCACAGTCAGGCGTCAGTGTGGTGACACTGACTGACGCTGACAACAGTCAGAAACCCTATAAGCTCACGACCACTACCACGCCTGACCGACTCTTTGCCGACAACGAAGGGTATTGGCTGATGGATGAGCATACCCGAAAATATGGATTCCAACCGGTTGGTGGAGCATTCGTGGAGCTGGCAAGCTCCGACAAAATCATCAATGCAGCCAAATGCAACACTGCAGCGGGCATCTATGCCGTGAGGAAAAGCAACGACCTGATTCGCTATTACTGGGAAGGAGGGGAGGTCAGACAAGAGACGCTCTTCACCTACTCGTTGGGTGAAGACGAGCACGTGCGTCTTTTCCACGAAGATGCACACGGTAACTTCTGGTTAGGGACAAACAAGGGGATATGGAAATATGACATCCGCCAAAAACGCCTGACAAACAATTGCCCTGAAACAGGAATTGTCATTGCGCTGACCTCGCTGACTGATGGAACCCTCATAATCTCGACGGAAGAGAAGCAGTTGCTGGTCATCTCTCCCGATGGAGCGGATGAAGAAAGCTTCGACCTGCCCGAAGCATGCTCGCGGCTGCTGGTCTCATCGGCAAACGACGTGTGGGCGACAACCAATCAGGGAGGCATCTATCGCTATGAACCTGCCAAGAAGAGCATCACCTCGTTTACACGCGAAATCGGACTGACGGGAAACACCATCATGGATGCGGCCATAGACAACGATGACAACATCTGGCTGCTGTACGAGCGGAGTCTGATTGTGTTCAACCCGCAAAGCAAGAGCACACGTACCGTTCGGGCTGCGGGAACAGAATTGGATATGGAACACCTGTGGAGCTTGCGCTCCGACCCACACGGAAATATGCACATAGGCGGAACGCACGGAATCGTACGGATGAAAGCGGAAATCCTTGCACCTGCCTGCCAAAAGGTTCGTGTGCCTCTGTACCTCACAGCCTATAAGACCGGTGATGGGCACAACCGGATAGAGATAGCCAAGGGCGACGAGGCTGCATTGACGATAGGGGAGGAGAATGTAGAACTCTACTTCTCGACCTTGAACCTGCCCGGTGCCTCCCGGCAGTGTCTGGCATGGCGCAAGCAGGGAGGTGACGACTGGACCCTGCTGCCTGCAGGTGAAAACAGCATCAAGCTGATGTCCCTCTCGGGAGGCAATCATTATATAGAGGTACGCGCGACAACCCCCGAAGGGGTGTGGAGCGACAGCGTGTTGACGGTGAAGATTCACCGTGCGCTGCCTTGGTATCAGCAAAAATGGCTGTGGGCATTGCTGGTATTGCTTGTGGTGGCAGCCGGTGCCGAGTGGACACGCCGGGTGAAACAGCGCCAGCGCGAAAACATGCGCATAGCCGAACAGCTGGCTGAAGAGGCACTTGCCAGGATGAAAGCAGCCGAAGAAGAGTCTGATGCGGCTATGGTTTCACCGACTTCCGAAGAGGAGTTTCTCAACAAGATAGACGCATTCATTGAGCAGCACCTGACCGACTCGGACTACTCGGTAGAGGATTTGGCAAACGACATGTTCATGAGTCGCGCCAACTTGCACCGGAAGATAAAAGCGGCAACCGGCACAACCCCCGTGGAACTGATGCGAATCAAACGCCTGCAGCGAGCAGTGGGGTTGCTCAAAGAGGGAAAAATGAATGTAAGCGAGATTGCCTACGCTGTCGGATTCAGCACCCCCAGCTATTTCACCCAAGCCTTCAAGAAGCAATACGGCATTCTGCCGACAAAATACAAATAGCCCTTGTCCTGAGCAGGAAAAGGGCTGTTTTTTTATGTTATAAAACATGTTTGATACATTTTTGATAGTCGTTGCGACATTTCTTATAGAGTAAACAGGTGCTTTTATCTATCTTTGCCGTCAAATTATCGCTAATATTAACTAAAAACAAACAGTTATGAACAAAAAATTCTACCTGACCGCTGCAGCGATTCTTGCATTTGCTGCAAACAATGCACAAGCACAGTCGGTAATCATGGAGGATACGGAACTTACCAATCCATATTCTTGGATTTATGGTGACGAAGCCTTGACCATTGCCGGTGCTAAAGTGACTTTGGGTAACGAAGCCATGAACACATGTGGTTTGCCCTTTGGTGATGGAACCTCAGTAACCCTGATTGATGGTGCTGAGTTGGTGATGTTTGACTCACCCGAAACTTGGTATCCCAATCCTGATGACGCAATCTTCCCCTCTGACTTGGTGGGTGCTAATGACGTGAGCGACCCGACAACCGGTGAGTTGGTGACTGCTGTGCCTTTCAATTTCGTTATCGGTGGTACTGCAACCATCGTAGCCGACAGTAAATCTTATTTCGGAGGAACAATCTCTTCTCTCCCCGGTGACAGTGCCTGTGACCTGACAATCGTTGTAGGTGACTCAACAGTGTTGAAAGCCAACTTCTACAGCTACTTCGGTAAAGTGACCATCAAGTATAAAGATGGTTCAGCTAACAACACCTTGCTGATTGGTAGCGGATTCCCGGGTAACTGCTGGAGTTGTAACAATTACTATGACAAAGCATCAGGTGCCGTATGCTGGAATGGTATTCCTTTCGTGATGAGTGTACCCGACAATTCCTTAATTAAGGTATACGACAGCAATATCCCGATGGGTTATCCTGCAATCGAAGGCGAGAATATCAGCATCGAGAACGGAACCGGACACATCTTCTTCCGTCACGACCAAGACTGGACATACAACTACGCATCGGTTACCGGAGGTAGCTCGGCACGTAACTTTGAACTTTATGCCGGCGGTAACGCTACTTTCCTCTCTGACATCCAGTATGTAGGAAAATGGGCTTACCCACGTAACTGCGGTGTATGGATCAATGGTAAGGATTCTATCTTTACCGGCATGTTGAACGAGGTTTCGGTTCGTAACTCAGGTGGTTTCGTAGGTGGTAACGGTATCCTTGCCTGCGGTATCTCAATGAAAGAGGGTAGCGGACGTAACATCGTTCCGGGTGAAGCTTACTACAAGACCGGTGACTTGACCGTAGGTGGTAGCGTTTACCTCAATAACTACAATGGTCTCGAGCTTGACTTCGGTGGAAACGGTGACTATGACCGCTTGATTGTAAAGGGTGCACGCGCTCCGAAGTGCTACATCTCAGGTGCCAGCACTCGTATCTATGTAAACATCCTCGATGAGTTCCACGCTAACCCTGTAGCCGGTGACTACCAAGTGGTTGTTGCTGACGAGTTCGTACCTAACACTGTATATGAAACAGATACAACCGGTACCCGTTTCCGCGATTGGGCAGGTGCTGATGCTTTGCTCGACAGCTTGATTGCTGCCGATACAACCGGTACTTACACCGTTGAGAAGCGCGACTCACTGAAGAATGCTTGGAGCTGGATGTTTGAAAACTTCAAGAACCCCTCAAAGAAAGACCGCGACACATTGTTCTGCAACATCTCTAAGATTGATACCTTGAGCTGGACAATCAACCAGGCTGTTGACTTCAGAAGCAACACCAAGGAGGACGGAACTTACTGGAATGCCCTCCCCGAAGGTTACAGCTACTATCCGTTGGATATCTATACCCAATATGCTGACTCAGCTCAAGCTGACTCTGCCGGTAAGGCTTTGATTAGCGAGAAGTTCTTTGCTAAGGGTATCATCTCTATCTACGGTCCCGGCTACAAAGAGGAAATCGTTCCTGTAAACCGTCCGGCAACCGATGTTGAAGAGGTAATCGAGGACGCTGTAGCTCCTAACCGCTACGCCGTAAGCAGCCAAATCTATACACAAGATGGTATGCCCGTGCCTGTAGCTGTAAAGGGTATCAACATTGTGCGTACAGTTTACTCTGACGGTACAGTGGAGACTACCAAGCTTATCTGCACAGAGGAATAAGCAGAAAAACACAAAATTAGTATACATTATTGGTGCGTGGGCAGAGAGTCTTCTCTGCTCACGTTTTTTTATCTGTCGGACGGCATGAAAAAAAACAGGTTACGCAAACTCACTGATTGTTGTTGTGAGACTTGCGTAACCTGTAACCTCATGTCCGGTGAAAGGAGAAAGGACTCCCTCAGGACATGAAGACAAAGAGGCTTTTACTCAGCGACCTCTTCAAATGACTCTTTGCCTACTCCACATACCGGACAAACCCAATCTTCGGGCAGCTCGTCGAATGTGGTACCCGGCAGAATGCCGTTTTCAGGATCGCCTTTCTGTGGGTCATAAACCCAATCGCACACGGTGCATACAAATTTACTCATAAACAATTACTTTATCGGTTATACATAAAAAACATAATCAGCCTCAAAAAAGTTTGCTTGGGCAATTGATATCTACAGTTGCTCTAATAATTCGCGCAACCGGGCTACCCCTTCGGATGCCCCCTTGCGGATGACTTCAATCTCTCTGGCGGCAGAAACATTCACCTCATTGGGGTCAATCAAGAAGACCTTGGCATCGCGGCGTGCGTAGTTCAACAGCCCGGCGGCCGGATAGACATTCATGGAGGTGCCGATGATGACCAGCACGTCAGCCTTCATCACTTCATCGGCAGCAGCTTCGATGGCAGGGACAGCTTCACCAAACCATACGATGAACGGACGGAGCTGGCTGCCATCCGGTGCCAGGTCACCCAATTTGACTTCCCACTCTTCGGGGGTAAGCTCGCGTATGAAGTTGGGATTGTTGGGGTCGTTGGAAGAGGTCACCTTTGTGAGTTCGCCATGCAAATGGATGACATGGCTGCTTCCGGCACGCTCGTGGAGGTTGTCAACATTCTGTGTTACGACGGTAATGTCAAAATCGCGTTCCATCTCGGCAAGCAGTTCGTGCCCCCTGTTGGGATGTACCAGCTGCAACTGGCGGCGGCGTTGGTTATAAAAGTCGATTACCAACTGCGGATTGCGGGCATATCCCTCGGGGGTAGCCACCTGTTCGACCGGATATTTCTCCCACAAACCTCCTGCGTCGCGAAACGTGCTGATACCACTTTCAGCACTCATTCCGGCACCGGATAATACTACAATTTTCTTCATATTCCGTTTTTTTAGTGAATAATGCCACAAAAATAATAAATTTTAGTGAAATATAACCTCCGTAGCTCAAAGAAAAGACGTACCTTTGCAGCGTTTTTATCGGAAACAATTGATTTTTAATTAAACAAAAGCAGTCTCTGCATGGTTTAATAGCATGCAACACTGCTAAATAATGGAATACAGATGGACAAATTCAGTTATGCAATCGGCTTGGGAATAGGGCAGAACCTTTTTGCAATGGGAGCCCGAGACATCAATGTGAAAGACTTTTCTCAAGCCATCAACGATGTGTTGAAGGGAAAGAACCTCGCCATGAGTCACAATGAAGCACGTGAAATCGTAAACAACTATTTCGAGGAGTTGGAAAAGAAGGTCAATGCCGAAAACATTGCCAAAGGAAGTGCATTTCTTGCCGCAAATAAAGAAAAAGAGGGAGTATTCACCACAGAAAGCGGATTGCAATATGAAATATTGAACCCCGGAACCGGCAAAAGTCCCAAAGCTACCGATCAGGTACGCTGCCACTATGAAGGTACGCTCATCGACGGAACCCTGTTTGACAGCTCAATCAAACGCGGACAGTCGGCTGTGTTCGGTGTCAGCCAGGTAATACCCGGATGGGTAGAGGCATTGCAGCTGATGAAAGAGGGAGCCAAATGGCGTCTTTACATCCCCTCGGAATTGGGGTACGGTGCACAGGGAGCCGGCGAGATGATTCCTCCTCACAGCACCCTCATCTTTGAGGTAGAACTGATAGAAGTTTTATAAAATCTCCTATACCTTATTATATATAGTATAGCGGAGACCCCTGCCTTCTGACAATGTCGGACAGGAGAGGGCAAAAAGACCGAAGAAAATAACAACTATAACAAAAATCGTAAAAAAGAAAATGAAAAAAGTAAGTTTTTTAGTTGCGATTGCTGCTGCCAGCATCGCATCATGTACTGCTCAAAGCCCCAAGGCTGAGCTTAACAACGGTGTAGACTCTCTTTCTTACTCATTCGGATTGGTTCAGACCAATGGATTGAAAGAGCATTTGGCCGGACGTTTGGGTATTGACACTGCATACATTGCAGATTTTGTAAAAGGACTGCAAGATGGTGCCTACAAAGAGGCAACTCAGCAAGAGAAAGCCTACCATGCAGGTAAGGAAATCGGTCAGATGATTAGCGAACAATGGATTCCCGGTTTCACCCAACAGGTATTCGGGGCAGAAGACACCATCAGCCAGCTGAACAAGGACAACATCATTGCCGGATTTATTGCCGGTACATTGGGAAAGGGTGAGCAAATCAACATGATGGAGGCAACCCAATATCTTGAAACAAACATGCAGGCTATCCGTTACGAACAGGCACGCAAGCAATATGCTGCCAACATCGAAGCCGGAGAAAAGTTCCTCGCTGAAAACAAGACCAAAGAGGGGGTTCAGACAACCGCCAGCGGTCTGCAATATAAGATTATCAAGCAAGGAAACGGTCCTATCCCTGCAGACACCTCAAGAGTAAAGGTACACTACAGAGGTACATTGCTCGATGGTACCGAATTTGACAGTTCATACAAACGAAACAAGCCCATGAGCTTCGAAGCTAACCGCGTTATCAAAGGTTGGACCGAGGCATTGACCATGATGCCTGTTGGCTCTAAGTGGGAACTCTATATCCCCTCAGAACTGGGTTATGGAGCAGAGGGCTCACGTGGAAAGATTACCCCTTTCTCTACACTGATTTTCGAGGTTGAGCTGTTGGACATCGAGAAGTAAACCTGTTGTCGACTGAAAGCAGTAAGCTGCCTTACATAGAAAAGGATACCCGAACCCCGGATATCCTTTTTTTATTTGTCAAAGTTGAACAGGTTGCTTAAAAATGATAAATTCAGGTATATTTTCTCTCTATTTTTGTGTATAAATGAAAAAAAAGTCCTACATTTGCTTACTTTTTGATAAGATTAATTAATCAAGTAAGAACATAATGGATAAAATAGACAGTCTCGACAGACAGATTTTGGGCATTATCTCCCAAAATGCGCGCATCCCTTTTAAAGATGTTGCGGCAGAATGTGGTGTTTCACGTGCAGCCATCCACCAACGTGTACAACATTTGTTTGATATGGGAGTCATCATAGGCTCGGGATACCACGTAAACCCCAAAACATTGGGGTACAACACTTGCACATACGTGGGCATTACGCTGGAGAAGGGCTCGATGTATAAAAACGTGGTGGAACAACTGATGAAAATCCCCGAGATAGTGGAGTGTCACTTTACCACAGGACCTTATACCATGATGGTAAAACTCTATGCACGAGACAACGAACACCTGATGGAGCTGTTGAACAACCAGATGCAGGAGATTCATGGAGTAAACTCAACCGAGACCCTCATCTCACTTGATCAGAGTATAAAGAAAGAAATCCCCATTGGCGAATAGTCACACCTTGGCGATGGAAATATTAAGTGAACTTCACCTGGCAGGACTATTCATCGGTATTTGCACTTTTCTGATTATCGGGTTGTTTCATCCGATAGTCATCAAATGTGAATACTACTTCGGCACCCGTTGCTGGTGGGTATTCCTGCTCTTGGGAGTGGCTGGTGTAGCAGCCTCGATATATGTGGCAGACCTCATCATCTCATCGTTGCTCGGGGTTTTTGCCTTCTCCTCATTCTGGACAATAAAGGAGGTCTTCGACCAAGAGGAGCGTGTGCGCAAAGGGTGGTTCCCCAAGAACCCGAAACGTACTTATAAGTTTTAAACCTATATCGTATATGGATAGAACATACCAACTGAAAGAGGCTTGTGGGAAACTGCATGCCTCTTTTCCGGCTTATAAGAGCCGTCCCCTCATCGGAATTACAGGAAATTTCAGTGAAGGAAACTGTACCCTTGCAGAAGGGTATATCCGCTCGGTGCTTGCTGCCGGGGGAACTCCGTTTGTCATTCCTCCCTATGAAGAAACGGATGCCATGTTGAGCACCTTGGAACAAGTTGATGCCCTGCTTTTGACAGGTGGTGGAGACATCAACCCCCTGTGGTTGGGTGAAGAACCTATACGCGCATTGAGTTCAATCAACCATCGGCGCGACAAACAAGAACTGTTGATGACCCGACTGGCTGCTGACCGGCAAATCCCGGTATTGGGTATCTGCAGGGGCATCCAAATCATGATTGCTGCCTTGGGAGGAGAACTTTATCAGGACATTTGGACACAAGCCGAAGGGACTACCGTCAAACACAGCCAGGAGCTGGACCGCAGTTACCCCTCGCATACTGTGCATGTACAGCCCGACAGCTTGTTGGCACAACTCTTCGGAGGCGAAGAGAAACTGGCAGTCAACTCGTTCCACCACCAAGCGGTGAAGACTCCGGCACCCGGATTTCAAGTGACAGCCCGTGCGGCTGACGGAATTATCGAAGCCATCGAATCGGTCGAACATAAACCGATGATAGGGGTACAATGGCATCCCGAGTGCATGATATTGGCTGATGATGAGAGCATGCTGCCACTGTTCAGGTGGCTCGTGGATGAAGCCTCCTTATATAATAAGGTCAAAAGATTGCATGAACGGACGCTGACTCTTGATTCGCATTGCGACACACCCATGTTTTTCGACCAACAGATACAGTTCCATACACGCGACCCCAAGATATTGGTTGATTTGCACAAAATGACAGAGGGCAGACTGGATGCAACCGTCATGGTGGCATACCTGAAGCAGGGCGGACGCGACAACGAGTCGCTATTGGCTGCAACAGCCAAAGCCGACAAGCTGCTGGACGAAATAGAGCAGATGGTGGCTCAAAACCACCAGGCAATTGAGATTGCTCACAACCAAGAAGAGCTGTACAACAACAAAGCAGTCGGAAAGAAATCCATATTATTAGGTATAGAAAACGGATATGCGATAGGAAAAGACATTGCAAATGTCGAACGGTTCAGGAAGCGGGGAGTAATCTATATGACCCTCTGTCACAATGGCGATAATGACATCTGTGATTCTGCCCGTGGAGCAAACGAACACGGGGGAATCAGTCTCTTTGGCGAGCAGGTCATCCGCGAGATGAACCGTACCGGTATGATGGTAGACCTGTCGCATGCTGCTGAAAAGAGTTTCTATGATGCTCTGCAGATAAGTGCAAAACCTATCATCTGTTCTCATTCGTCGAGCCGCAGCCTGTGCAATCATCCACGCAACCTTACCGATGAACAACTGCGTGCTTTGGCAGCTGCCGGAGGGGTGGCACAAGTCTGCCTGTACAGCGGATTCTTGCGCGAGAACGAACCGGCTACCATCCAGGATGCCATTGCCCACCTCAACCACATGGTTGACATTATGGGAGTGGAGCATGTAGGCATCGGGACAGACTTTGACGGAGACGGAGGAATCATCGGATGTGCATCTGCCGCAGAGCTGACAAACTTCACCCGTCATCTCTTGCGTGCACGGTATTCAGAAGAAGATATTGCCCGCATCTGGGGTGGAAACTTCCTCAGAGTGATGAAGCAGGTACAACAATCGTAATACAAGAGTCAGAAGAGAAGCGGTATAAAACGGGTATTTTACCCCTCTCCCCGTTATCTTACGTTAAGAATATTTCTTGCTCTGCCTGCTTTTTTGTATATTTGCCAAAATTCTACGAACGCATGAAAATGAAAAGATTAAATAGTAACAGAAACTGCTTGTTTGCTATGCTACTTTCAGTCACACTTGCGATGGTGGCGTGCGGTGGACAGAAACAACCTGAACCTCTGCCTGCCTCTTCTGTCACCATTCCCGTTTTCGACCCCGACAGTGCTTTCAGCTATATAGAACGACAAGTCGCTTTAGGTCCACGGGTACCCGGCAGTGCGGCATGGAAACAATGTGCCGATTACCTGGCAACTACGTTAGCCGACTGGGGACTGACTGTAACCCGGCAGACAGGAAACGTACAGGCATTTGAAGGCATCAGCCTGCCCATGCAGAACATTATTGCCTCTTACAAGCCTGAAAGCAAAAAACGAATCCTGCTATGTGCTCATTGGGATTGTCGTCCCTGGGCTGACAACGACCCTGACCCGGCCAATTACCATACACCGGTCGATGGTGCCAATGATGGAGCCAGTGGAGTAGGAATATTGTTGGAAATAGCACGGAATATAGCGGGGAAAGAGGGACCGGCATTGGGGGTAGACATTATCTTGTTTGACGTGGAGGACTATGGAGTGCCTGCATTCAGAGAAGATCTGCAGGAAGACACCTGGTGTTTGGGCTCGAAATATTGGAGCCGTACTCCTCATACGCCCGGATATAACGCACGATACGGCATCTTGTTGGATATGGTGGGAGCGCCCGGAGCCACATTCTATCCCGAAGGATTCTCGCGCGAATATGCACCTGCCATCGTAGAAAAGGTTTGGAACAAAGCACACCAACTGGGCTATGGAGCCTACTTTCCCAAAGGGCGGGGAGGATATGTAACCGACGACCATTTGCCGGTCAACCGCATAGCACGGATACCTTGTATTGATATCATCCCCATGGATACGGAGTGCGAACAGTCGACCTTCGGACCTACCTGGCACACCGTGAACGACAACATGCAACACATCGACCGGGCAACCTTGAAAGCCGTGGGACAGACAGTGATGGCGGTGGTGTATGAAGAGAAATAACCTATTCACAAAGCTGATAAGCAAAAGCAAACAAATTCAGATAACGTACAAATGAAGACTATAGACGAACTGCAAGAAGAGGTAATTGAAGAGTTCAGCGAACTGGAGGACTGGATGGACCGGTACCAACTGTTGATAGACTTAGGTAACGAACAGCCTCCACTTCCACCCGAATATAAGACAGAGCAGAACCTGATTGAAGGGTGTCAGAGTCGCGTATGGCTTTGGGCAGAATATGCCGAAGATGGAAACGTATACTTCCAAGCCGAAAGCGACGCGCTGATAGTAAAAGGCATCATCGCTTTGCTGATACAAGTGACTTCGGGTCACACCCCCGACGAGATATTGGAGAGCCAACTCTATTTCATCGAAAAGATAGGATTGCGCGAGCACCTTTCCCCCACCCGGAGCAACGGACTGCTTGCCATGGTCAAACAGATGCGTGCCTATGCATTGGCATTCAAAGCAATGAAAAAATAATAAACGCTGGTTTTAAAACATATGAAAACACTATTGACAACATTGGCTTTGGCAGCAAGCCTTACGGTTACAGCCCAAACCACAAGCCACGAACTGGTAATCAATACCAAGAAACTGGGCGCGGAAATACAGCCTACCATGTACGGACTGTTTTTTGAAGACATCAACTATGCTGCCGATGGCGGATTGTATGCAGAACTCATCAAAAACCGCTCTTTCGAGTTTCCGGGAAACCACCTACAGGGATGGAAAACGGCAGGAAAGGTTGAACTGAAGAGTGAAGGAGGTCCTTTCGACCGTAACCCACACTACTTGCGGTTGAATGGTAGCGGACACGGACACAAACATACCGCGATAGAAAACGAAGGATTCTTCGGTATAGGTGTGAAAAAAGGCGAGAAATACCGTTTCACCGTATGGGCACGGACAGCAAAACCCGAGGGCACAGCCAAACTGAAGGTGGAAATAGCACAACCCCACTCAATGGGTGAACGCCAAGAGTTGGCGGCTGCTGAAATCACAGTAAACTCAGCGGACTGGAAGAAGTATGAGGTGGAACTTACTCCCAAAGCAACTGAAGAGAAGGCAACCTTCCGCGTCTTCCTGCGCGGACAAAACGGAGCAGACATCGAACATCCCTCACTCTTCCCCGTAGACACATGGAACGGACATGAAAACGGATTGCGCAAAGACCTTGTACAGGCACTTGCAGACATCCATCCCGGAGTCTTCCGCTTCCCCGGAGGATGTATTGTAGAGGGTACAGACCTTGAGACACGCTACGACTGGAAAAAGTCGGTAGGTCCGGTAGAAAACCGACCTTTGAACGAAAACCGTTGGCAGGGAACCTTCGCACACCGCTTCTATGCCGACTATTACCAGAGCTATGGACTCGGATTCTATGAATACTTCCTACTCTCTGAAGAGATTGGTGCAGAGCCACTCCCCATCTTGAACGTCGGTCTTGCTTGCCAATACCAAAACAATGACCCCAAGGCACATGCCCATGTCGACGAGTTGCAACCCTTTGTGCAAGATGCTCTTGACCTGATTGAATTTGCCAATGGAGATACCACAACAACCTGGGGAAAACTCCGTGCCGAAATGGGACATCCGGCACCTTTCAACCTCAAGTTCATCGGCATCGGAAACGAACAATGGGGAAGCCTCTATCCCGAGCGGCTGGAAGTGTTTATGAAAGCTATCCGCAAGGCTTATCCCAATATGCAGATTGTCGGTTCATCCGGTCCTAACTCCGAAGGCAAAGACTTCGACTACCTGTGGCCTGAAATGAAACGCTTGAAAGTAGACCTGGTAGACGAACACTTCTATCGTCCCGAAAGTTGGTTCCTCGCACAAGGCAACCGTTACGACAAGTACGACCGCAAGGGACCTCGCGTCTTTGCCGGCGAATATGCTTGTCACGGAAAAGGCAAGAAGTGGAACCACTTCAATGCCGCCCTGCTTGAAGCTGCCTTTATGACTAACCTCGAGCGCAATGCCGACATCGTTCACATGGCAACTTATGCCCCCCTGTTTGCACACGTCGAAGGATGGCAATGGCGTCCCGATATGATTTGGTTTGACAACCTCCGCTCGGTGCGTACCTGCAGCTACTATGTGCAACAGCTTTACTCACACAACAAGGGTACCCATGTGTTGACACTGACCATGGACAAACAGCCCGTCAGCGGTCAAGAGGGACAAGACGGACTCTTTGCCAGTGCCGTATGGGACAAGGATGCAAACTGCTACATTGTGAAAGTAATCAATGTCAGCGAAAAGGCACAACCCATCACATTGCGATTCGACGGACTGAGAAAGAAGACCACGTTGACCGAAGGTAAGCTCATCACTCTTGCCACTTCAGACATTATGAAAGATAATACCGTCGACAACCCGAACAATATTGTACCCGTAGAAACAGACCTCCACATCGATGGAAACACCTTGAATACCGAAATCGGTGCAAAGACATTTGCCATCTATAAGTTTGTGAAAAACGGTAAATGACGCTTTCATATAACAGGAATCCTGCATAGACCATACTGCAAGTCGGGCGATGCAGGATACCTGTTTCTTATTTATACATCTTTAATCCATAATACATTGTTATGATGAAAAAGTTTTTTCTGCCACTGTTGTTTGCCATCCCGGCTACTTCGCTGCTTGCCGAAGATATTCAGGTATACAGCCCCGACAGCCTGCTGAAGGTAACCATCAGCCAACAAGCCGGCTCACCTTTCTACACTGTTACCTACAAAGAAAAAACCATGTTGGAGCAATCGCCTTTAGGGCTGGTCACCGACATGACCGACTTCAGTCAAGGAGTCACTCTCAAAAGAGGTAACCTCACGCAAGTTGAAGATTGCTATTCGTTAAGCACCATCAAGACCAGCCATGTACATTACCTTGCCAACCAGCAGACATGTACGTTGACCACCGCCGACAACCGTTCGGTGCAAGTGGTCTTCCAGGTCAGCAACAACAACATTGCTTTCAAATACATCCTGATGCCTTTTGATGACAAACTCAGCAGTGTCGTCAAACGCGAGGCTACGGGTTTCAACCTGCCCGACCACTCCACCACCTTCTTGTGTGAGCAGTCACTCCCCATGAAGGGGTGGAAACGCACAAAACCCAGCTACGAAGAGCCTTACAAGCCTGATGCAAAGATGGGTGAACCCACCCAAAACAAGTGCGGATACACCTTCCCTTGCCTCTTTCATGTAGGCAACGATGGATGGGTGCTCATCAGCGAAACGGGAGTGAGCAGCCTCTATGTGGCATCTCACCTGAGCGAAGGTACTGCCGACGGACGCTATAACATCGAGTTTCCCCACGAGGGAGAGATGAACGGATTAGGAAGTTCCACACCCGGTGTAAGTCTGCCCGGTGAAACTCCGTGGCGTACAATCACTGTGGGCGAGACACTTACACCCATCGTCGAGACCACCATTCCATTCGATGTGGTGAAACCTCTCTACGAACCTTCTGTTGCATATAAGTACGGACGCTCTACCTGGCCCTGGATTATGTGGCAAGACCGTGCGGTCAACTACAAAGACACCCAAGCCTATATCGAGTTGGCAGCAGCCATGGGATGGGAGTATGTGCTCATTGATGGGTTGTGGGACAAGCAAATCGGATATGAAAAAGTCGAAGAACTCATCCGTCAGGCACAACAAAAGGGCGTTGACGTATTCCTTTGGTATAACTCTAACGGATATTGGAACGATGCCCCGCAGGGACCCCGCGGACGCATGCACACCTCCATTGCTCGCAAAGCTGAGATGAAATGGCTGAAAAAAATGGGGGTGAAAGGGTTGAAAGTCGATTTCTTCGGTAGCGACAAGCAAGAGATGATGAAACTCTATGAAGATATCCTCAGCGATGCCAACGACTATGGACTGATGATTATCTTCCACGGATGCACCCTTCCGCGTGGATGGGAACGTATGTATCCGAACTATGTGGGCAGTGAAGCCGTGTTGGCATCCGAAAACCTCATTTTCGACCAAAAGTTCGACGATGCTGAGGCTTTTAACGCTTCTCTCCACCCGTTCATCCGTAATGCAGTCGGCAGCATGGAGTTTGGCGGCACATTGCTCAACAAGCGTCACGACCGTACAAACAGCAAGGGACGCATCCGTCGCACGACCGATGTCTTCCAGCTGGCTACGGCTGTCCTCTTCCAAAACCCCATCCAGAACTTTGCCCTTGCACCCAACAACTTGACCGATGCTCCGGCTATTTCCATCGACTTCATGCGTGAAGTACCGACCACTTGGGATGAAACCCGTTTCATCGAGGGATATCCTGGCAAATACTGTGTGTTGGCACGTCGTAGCGGTGACACTTGGTATGTGGCAGGCATCAATGCAACCGACAAGCCCCTGAAGCTTAAACTGGCTCTGCCCATGTTGGAAAAAGGCGAAGAGGCAACGCTCTATAGCGATGATGCCAAAACACTTATGCCATTGAAACGTACAATCAAAGCAAAGAAAAACGGCATAGTGACTTTCGAAATTCCTACCGGTGGAGGAAACATCTTAGTATTTTAGTAACTTCTTTCTCTTCTGCATCAACTATTGGCAGTATACTTGCACTGTTTTAGTGTACTGCCAATAGTTTTTGCAGGAACAAAAAAACAAGTTGCCAGACAAATATACACTGCACAGGCAAAGCGAGTATATATCCATTGGCACTTTGATATATCTCTTTTGGCTGATGGAGTATATATTACTTTTTCGGGGATTAATTTCTTGCGGACGTGTCAAAGCCCTCCAATCGTATGCCAGTCGGGGTTGGTTGGGTCAACTAATTATCGTTCCCCCTTCAACTCTTCAACCAGACCCATCATCTCTTTACGGTAATTCCTTACCGTCTTTATCGAACTTACACAAGCATCCGCCAATATATTCATATCATCAACTCCCAACGCAAGAAGGTAGCAGATTACCCTTTTAGTTTGATTCTTGACCAAAGCATCTATGACATCCGCCATGTCCGGATATTGTTCTTCCAACATTTCCCTCAACAATGCCGGATATTTCGAGGCTGAAACCGGATTGTGCTCGTTTCTCTTCCCGCTTCTCAATTGGTTCAGCATGCTTCTGATTTCATAGCTCCCTTCTTTTAGAGAATAAAGTTCTGTCAATCGGTCAAGCATATCCACATGTTGGAATCTTCCCAATTGTTCCTGCATATCTTTTTTGCTTTTCAACAAATCATTCTTCTCCTTGTCTTGCAACTTCTCCCGCTTCCGTGCCTCCTTCTCTACCTCTTGCATCTCTTCAACGAGTTGCCTGGTCGCACTTTTCAGCTCTCTGATTGTGTTTTTCTTCTCTTCATTCTCCTTCTCCAGGCGGTTTATCTTCTTTTTCTTGTTTTTGACATCACTCTTCAGATGCCCTATATGCAAATTCTGTTCAAGGTCTTTCTGCTTGAATGCCTGCATTCTCCTTCGGTAAATCATGTAATAAATCACACTTCCAACTGACAACAAGATGACGCTTTCGATAATCCACCATACTTTACTTCTTTTCTCCTCTTCGTTCTTTTCTTCCATCTCTTCCATCTTCACCTGATTGGAGATATCATTCACGTCCTTCAGCCGCATGTTCAAGTCGCTCTGAATCTGTCGGTACCGGTCATGATACAAAGTTGCGGTGTCCGCCTCGCCCAACTGCTTATAAATCCTGTATAACAAAAAGTATCCCACACTCTCAACTGCACGGTCACGACTCTCTACTACCCGCATGGCATACTCTTTTGCCTTATGCGGTGCGTTCGTGTTGCAATACAGCGTAGCAAGACTCGAATAGACCTTCTCCTTATAAACCGTGTCAGCTATATGCCGCTCGCACTCAAGCAACATCTGTTCTGCCTCTTTATGTTCCTGTTGGAATCGTTCAAGAAAGTTGGCATAGTTCAAAAGCAACGTATAATACCTCCGGGGTGGAATCTTACCTTTATGCGCCATGCCACGTTTGTAATAAGCCGCCGCACTATCTTTTTCTCCCAACAGACTATATACCCTTGCCACATTGGCACAAGCAGAGGTCAGGTAGTGTACCGAATCCACGTTGAGATAATGGCTGTATGACTTTAAGAAGTGGTGCAGAGAATTGGCAAATTCCTTGTTCTCCAGTGACAACAATGCCCAGTTGGTATGCAGCAACCCTCTGTGCCGGTCGTCTGTTATCTCTTCAAACCACAACTCGCTTTTGGCAAATGCCTCAGCCGCCTTTTCTGTCTCTTTGCACTGTTTGTGCATCAATCCTTTATATAGCCAAGAAAGGGCTGCATGGTGAGGTTTTTCCTTCAACGTGAAATAATCTGCAGAAAAGGTTATCTTTGCCGAATCTTTTTTCAACGGAATATGACATTTATGGTCTGCCTGTGTCTGCAGGAGGTAAATCTTTGCCTTCTGATAATCAGACGTTTTCTCATTAATCTCTATTTTTTCGAGGTCAGCCCGACTTTTTTGCGGTGCAATGTCCATGTACTTCTCCGCACTTTCCAACAGCCGCTCATTATGGCTCTTTTCGCATGAAAAAAGGGCTGAAAATATAAAAAATGCAACAAATAGACGTTTAAAATTCTCCATGAGCCTTAATTTTAGCAGCAAAGGTATAATTTTTTTCAATATACCAGCCTTGTTTTGCTGTTTTTCCTTCTTAGAAAAAGAGATTTTTGGAAGTAAAACCTGCTTGAAATAAAAATCGGGCTAACCCCCTATTTTTTGAAACATTTTACAAAATCGTCTCATCTGCAATATTTTATAAACCCACTTCTTGTATCTTCTACACATCTTACGTGACCTCTTCTTTTTTGGTCATATAAAAAAAACATCCTACTTTCGTGAAAACTAAAACATATACATTTTATGAGAATCTTGCATCTGAAAGCCCTGCTTCTTGCAGGCATCGTACCCCTCTGTTCATTTGCCAATGACGATGTGACGGCAGAAGAGCAACAAACAGTAGAACTGGTCAATAATGGTGCAGCAACCGCTGATGAGAACACCCTCAAGGTTCCGGTTGCAGCCAATGTGTCCGGCAACGTATTGAATGTCCGGTTCACCGGCACTGTGCCTTTGGCGAGTGTGTCTGTTACAAACACCTCGACGGGTACATCTGTCAACCAGTCTCTGTCAGCTCCGACGGGTACCACACTTTCGGTTCCGGTAGTTTCCGGTTCGTACGTTGTCTCTGTCTACAACAACGGCAGCGGACAAGGAGTCAGTGGAGGATTCATTGTCAACGACAGCGAAGAATAACTCCGGTTCCTCGGGAATCCCACCTACCTTATTATATGTAAGAGGGAGGGATTCCCATTTTACTTACGAATTTAAAATGTCAATTAAAAATTATAGATATGAATAAGAAAATTTTAATGATTTTTGCAATTGCAAGTTTATCAACAAATGGAGTTTTAGCGCAACTTTCAGTAGACAACAATGGTTCTGTTTCAGTTGGAGGCGCTACAGGAAATGGTAAGACTGGTGCTTTAACAATTCAAACTAACACAAGAACTTCTACAGGTTCTACAGCTGCCCCTTTGGCTCTAATTAGCACTAGTACAACCACATCGTTTTATCCTTTAGTCGCGTATAACAGTGGTAATTATGTTTATTATATCAATCCAGATGGTTATGTATACAGCAAGGGAGGGATTACTTCGTCGGATAGTATCGGAAAAACGAACATCTCAAACATTGGTTCTGTTTTATGTAAATTAGGGCAATTACGCGGAGTAACATTCAATTATAAAGACGAACTATATTCACCCGTAATGACAACAAGTGATGGGGATAATGTTGATAGTACTCTAATCCTTTTAGGAAAAACCCCTGAGATTAGCGCCCAAATCTTAGATGAGAAATCTAGGAAACGTATAGGTTTAATTGCACAAGAAGTCGAATCTATTTTCCCTGAAGTAGTTCGAACACAATACGATGGAAAAAAAGGGATTTTATATTCCGACTTAGTTGGAGTTTTAATTGGTGCTATAAATGAATTAAATGACAGTCTTAAAACACAAAAAGACAGATATCAAGACATACAAAACCAAATTTTAGGAATCCAGTCTGTTTTGAATATGAAACAATTTACTCCTAACACTCCGAATACGAGTGATGACTTTTTAGGAAATGTTGCATTATTACAAAATACCCCCAACCCTTTTATAACTAAGACAACAATAGAATATAGATTACCTAAAAGTTTAGGCAATAATATCCAATCTTATATTTGTCTGTATGATTTAAATGGTATTCAACTTAAAAAGTTTCTGTTAGAACCTTCTGAACTTTTTGGGAATATAGAGGTTGATGCCTCAGGTTTGAAAGCAGGAGTATATGTATATTCACTTATTGTAGACGGAAAAATTATTGCATCAAAACGAATGATATTAACAAAATGACATTAGTGATATGAAGCAGTCCTTATCATTGCTCGCATTAGCATTTTTTACAAATATGCTATCTGCTCAAACATGGATTCCGTTAACGTTAAACGGGAAGAATAATCCTGCTGATATTAGTATCAGGCAATCTGATAACACCCAGTTTGTATTCGATGTTTCTATTAATGGATTCTATAAGACAAATATTGTCGAGGGAGACCATGAATATCAACAGATCTGTTTAGAAAAGTATCACACATTACATGATATAGGAAAACCGGAATTGCCAATCCTAAGTAAAATAATCGGAGTTCCTAAATATACCAAGTGTGTTATTTCTATAGTAGATTCTTTGTGGATACCTGTAGATGGAAATTATAGAATTTATCCATCACAAGCTCCTATTGTAGAGAATGAAATAACCCCCTTTTTTGATATTGACTCCACTATGTATGAGATGGATTCTTATTACCCAAATTCCACATTTTTTTTAAGTGATAGGAAGTGTTGGAGAGGGCTACATAATTACGCATTAAATTTATGCCCCTTTAAATATAATCCCCAAAAAAAGGAATTGTATGTAATGCAACAATTCACTGTGAAAGTTTCATTTGTAGAAGATAGTGAATGGGAAGAAACAGAACCAGCTTCTTTTATAAATAAGGAGCTGTTATCCAAAGGAATAGATAATTATAATGAATTGCTGATTCAAACATATGAAGAATCTACCCCAATGTTAACAGATGGATACAGTGGTTATTGTAATTATCTTATTATAACAAATAGCAAGTATGCCCAATGTTTAGCTTTAAAAAAATTTATGGACTGGAAAACAAAACGAGGATATGCGTTACAAGTCATAACAACAGAAGAAATAGGTCGAGACTCAACTTCTCTGAGAAATTATGTAAGAAGCATTTTCCAAAAGGGATTGGAATATTTGTTACTTGTAGGAGATGACAATGAGATTCCCTTAAAAAAATGGGATGAGAATACTCAAGCTTCATATGACACAGGATATGGCGATCAATGGTATGGATGTATGAGTGAACATGATTATGACCCTGATATTGCTGTTGGTCGATTTTATGTACAGGATTCTTTAGAGTTGGAAAAAATGGTTAATAGAACTATTGACTATGAATCAAATAGATATGAAGATGAAACTACAGCGCAAAAAGTCCTACTCGTTGCTCATAAATTCGATAATTACAATCAACAAAACTACCATAATGTTATGAATGAAATAAGCGCTCAAAGTTACCTGTTGGATACTCCTATATTTTCAAAACAATATGGCGAATTGAGCTCTAACGGAGGAACAAATGCCACAAACACGACTTTAGTTAATGAAATTAATAAAGGATATAACATAATATGTTACCGTGGTCATGGTGATGAACCCAGATGGGCATACGGATGGTCAGCCTTTAATAATGACGGATTTTCACAAGAACAAGTGAACCAAATCAATTATGGTAAACGTCTTTCACCAATCGTGTTTAGTATC
Source organism: Bacteroidaceae bacterium (assembly GCA_017472635.1). Classification (GTDB taxonomy): domain Bacteria; phylum Bacteroidota; class Bacteroidia; order Bacteroidales; family Bacteroidaceae; genus Phocaeicola_A. The sequence continues at coordinate 3,145 of JAFUPU010000020.1, read as the reverse complement.
ACCTGCCATACAGCCCGTATGTATAAAAGAGTATCCTTATTAGAAGCTTTCATGGATGCTGAATATGGTGCCGTTGCCTATTACGGAGCAACTACATCAAGTGACAAAACCCAAAATGATGCATTTACTAAGGAACTCTTTAATCAATTGTACAATAAAGGGATATATAAAATAGGGGATTTATGCCTATTGGCACATAGAAATGTTATTTCCCAATATGCTTCAAATACAGTCAGTTTCATCCGGGCAACTGCAAATGCTAAAATTTATCTGTGGGGAGGTGATCCCTCTTTGGAACTTTGGACATCTTACTCGAACTTATTATGTCCTCCTGCATTTGAAATTACTCAAGGAGATGGGCATGTTTCTGTCAATACAAAAAATTTAGGAGAATGTCGAGTATCCATAAGTTCCATCGATGATTATGGGCAAACATATTATGCTTCTGCTTTAGTTAATGGCAATCACACATTCTCAGGGATAACGGTTCCATGTTATATAAATGTTAGAAAACATAATTATACAAATTTTTTGTATAACGACATGGAATCCCTTTATTTATATGATAAGACAATCACAACAGATGTAGGTTATGTAGGTCGCGATATTAATATTGAGGATGTAACAATTGAACCTAATGCAGACGTTGGGATTGATGTTACAAACAGTTTTTCTATATTGAAAAACTTTACTTGCAAAAAGAATGCAACGTTTTATGTTAAATAATGTATAGTATTTGCTTGTATGAAATATTTGGTTTTTATTTGCAAAAAAAAGAATTTATGAAAAAATATTTTGTGTATCTATGCTTTTTTATTTCAGTCTTGCAGGTGAACGGAGAAGATATTTCACCTGTATATCTGACTGAAGGAGCTGAGTGGAAAGAAGTCGCAACAGTATGGACACAAGGACTTATTGTTGAGGAATATCTCTATTCAATCAAAGGGGACACGTTGGTAAACGACACAGCTTATAAGAAAATTTATTGCAATAATGCTGTCTTTGCCTTAACCCGCCATACACAAGATAAAAAAGTATATCTACGGATGGTCAACTCCTTACCGGACAAACAAATTACAAGATGGGAACGGTATAGGGTAAATGGTCCGGAGATACTATGGTATGATTTTGGAACAACGGATGCCGGGAAAAGACTTATAGGCATTCCTGCGCTGGGCAATTTCGGAGATGCCATATATGCCGAGGCTGACAGCGTAGGCCAAGAAAGTACTTTTTCAGGAAAGAGGTTGGATGTTGCATATGGTCCCACTTTTGAGGTCGCATATGGTATAGGCGATATCCAAAAAGGTATTATGTCACGTATGCACAAGTTGAACAAATCGTACGGTTCAGAACGTTTCCGTTTCATCTCTTTTTCATTCAAGGGGGAGACACTTGTCGAGGCAATCCCCCAGTTTGTCGGAACAGTATGGAGCTATACACGCCAATTGGGTGAGGCAAAAGACAGCCTTTATGACTATCTCCGATACACAGTCCCTGATGAGCCGGAGATATTGAACGGACATCGGTATTATCCGTTAGTATGTTACCGGGACAACTGCCATTACAATGTGACAAATCGCGAAGAGAATGCCACCACCGTCTGTCATATCCGCGAAGACGGAGCACGAATCTACGTATTGAAAAAGGATTATGATTGTCCCGAAGATATCCTTTTGCAAAGCGATGGGGAAGATTATCTGCTTTACGACTATATGATGCAGGAAGGGGAGACCTTCTGTCACCGTAAGAACGGCAAGGGAGAATGGGAACCGGTGAAAGCACGTTACATGAAGTCGGAAAGTGTCGGTTCCAATGACGAATACTATGAAGACAAGGAGGGTCCTCTTGTTGCAATCGGTATAGGAGAATCCATCTGGATATCGGGTGCCGGTTCACTCTACGACTTTCTGCATCCATTGGAAAAGAGCGGTATAACTTTGCTGAACAACTATAAAAGTGAACGTTTCTCCGGATGGAATCTTTCAAAATTGGAAGATTACGGGATAGGAGGACTGAAGAATAAGGAAGATGACTGTACGATGAACGGAGAAGACCATAAAAAGATGATAGTGGCAAACAAACAATGGATGGCACATGTGTATTGTCCTGAGACCGGAAACTTGGAGACAAGGCTGACAGTATTGAAAGAAGATACCATACTTTATAAAGGGCTGAAGGGTGAGACCTATCTGAAAATGTATGCAGCAACCCGGGAAGATTGGTCTGATGCCTACTACACAGGGGAATGTTATCGGGAAGATGCCTCTGGCTCCGTTTTCCGTTATAACCACTCCACCCAACGGGATGAAACAGTCATGAGATTTGATAGGACCGCCGGAAGCACTATTATGCAAGAAGACGGTACAATACTGGAGATAGCAAGCATAAAAGATACCATATTGCAAGGTAATAACGGAGGGTTGCCACGGAAATGCATTTACCTGAAGGAAAAAGGAAAAACGGATGCCTTTGTTGACATTTGGTTGGAAGGGGTAGGTTCGTTGAAATACGGATTATACAAAAATCTCCCACATGAAAAGAACCGGTTGCTTTGCAGCCTTGACCATGGAATGCTGACTTATTGTTCGACAAACGATGGAAGCTGCTACATGGAGCCAGTTTCAGGCATCTACCCAAGATATACTTCAGAAGAAGATCGGGTGATGATTGCCGTAGAAAACAATCAAATACGAGTCTATGCTAAAAATGGAGTCGTAATCGAGTTTTATGGCATACAAGGTGAGTATCTTGCGAAAAAAGTCCTATTCAATGACCAGTGTATATGGAAGGTACCCCATGCTCCTGCCGCTTACCTCTATATTGTCACCTATCCCGACGGACATCGCGAGAGCGGAAAGGTGATGGTCGAAGATTAAATTTGCAACTCAAACCCATTAAAACCAAAAAACATGAAGCATATATTACTAACACTAACATTCCTTTTTGGAATAAGCCAAGTACATGCACAAGGACTTACTGAATTCTCGATAACTGGAACAAAGTGGTATTGTAATTCTCATTACGAGAACTTCTCGTTCGGAAAATCTGATTATAGCAATACCACCGTATGTTACACGCTGGGGACAGATACAGTGATAAACGGACAGACGTGGAAGAAATTCTTTCGTGACACTGCTTACTA
>JAFUPU010000019.1 GCA_017472635.1 Bacteroidaceae bacterium | reverse complement strand
TGTCTGCCAATTATTTTGCCCCAAATTTCTCAATTCAACGAATTATATGTAACTTTGTTCTTGCAAACTCAAATATACAAAAGAATAGCGGTTTTCTTCTCGTTTATATCATAACATCACTCGAAATGTCGGATGAACCAAATAAATCCGCGGTCATCCGCCTAATCCGCGTCATCCGCGTGCCATTAAAGAGATTGAAGGGTGTGAAAGTAGGATGAAAGGGGTTCCGTTCACCCGTAACCACCTGCAATACAGCCTGATAGAGGTGAAATGAAACGAACGGAATAAAGTGATGTGAATACAAGTATAGGAGGTGGAATGAGAATGTCAATTTTGTAGCAAACGATATAACAAATGTCTCATTTCACCTATAATGAACAAAGAATGAGTGGGTTACAGGGTGACTCTTTTTGGGGAAGGATTGGTTGCTTGAAAAGTTCAGTTATGTCCTTGAGATATTCAAAGATCTCCAGGACTCAGCTCCACCGGTTGCAGAACTCAGCCGTGTGGGTCCTGCAACCGGGCGGTCTGAGTCCTGCCACTTTTCTTACGGTATATACACTTTTTCACATACCGCTTGCCAAAAAAGCAGCCTCAATCACGGATTGCCTTGATGTATGAAAATATAAATTCAGGCACAGGATTCATATCAATCTGTGAAACCTGTGCCTGAAAAAAGGGGCGTTCAAACGTTGCGCTATACTACTCCTAAGAGAGATTATTTCTTTTTCTTCTTATCTTTCTTGGGTGCCATCTTCACCTTGCAGTTATCGATGTTGACATTGCGGGTGAGACCGGTGATGTTTTCACCGGCATGAGTGACTCCATTGAACTGGCAGTTGCTGACGTGGATGTCGTAGATGTTTTCACTCTCGTCCAAACCGATGAGAAGGACACCATACTTGCTGCCATTGGAGGTGACATTGTTCATCCACACATTGCGCACGGTGGGGATATAGCCACGGTCGCACTCTTCACGCTGCTCGTACTTGAGGTTGATGCGGAGTACGGCTTCGCGGCACTGCCCTACCTCAACGTTGCGTACAAAGACATCCTCGATGGTACCACCACGGCAGGTGCTGGTCTTGATGCGGATAACCCGGTCGAGGTTAGGGCTGTCCATATAGCAGTCTTCTACATACAGCCCTTTGTATCCGCCCGATATTTCACTGCCTATCATCACACCGCCATGACCGTTTTTCATGGTACAGCCACGCACGATGATCTTCTCGCTGGGGATGTTCCACTTACGCCCGTCGGCATTGCGTCCGCTCTTGATGGCGATACAGTCGTCGCCGGTATTGAAGAGGCAGTTCTCTATCAACACATTCTTGCACGACTCGGGGTCGCATCCATCGCCGTTGGGACCGTCGTTCTCGATGGTGACACCACGCACAATCAGGCTCTCGCACAACAGTGGGTGGAGGGTCCAGAAGGGTGAGTTAAGAAAGGTGACATCCTCGATGAGCACCTGCGTACAACGGTAGAGATTGACAAACTGGGGACGCATGGCATCTTCGGGAGTGAAGATGCGTTCGTGCATAGGTGCTCCACGCTCGCCCAGTTCCAGCATGCGCTTGCGGCCTCCGTCGGCTTGCGTGCGCTTGCCATTGTCCAGCTTATAGCGTCCGGCAGCCATATACCACCAGTGGTTGGCATCGCCCTGTGCATCCATGATGCCCTTTCCGGTGATGGCTATATTGGTCTCGCCATAAGCATAGATGAGCGGACGTGCATTGTAGCAGTCAAGTCCTTCCCAACGAGTCAGCACCGGAGGGAAATAGAGTGACTGGTCGGTATCGAACTTGAGCACGGCATCCTTCTCGATATGCAGGTTGACATTACTCTTGAGGGTGATGGGACCTGTATAGAAGGTGCCTTTGGGGATGAGTACGGTGCCTCCCCCCTCCTGGTTGCACTGCAGGATGGCATTGTTGATAGCCTCGTGGCAGGGAGCGTCGGGAGCGTCGGGCTTGGCACCGAAGTCGACAATGTTGTAGACACGAGCGGGGAAAGAGGTCTGCTTTATGCTCCGCTCAATCTTTTTAGCCTCTTCAAAGGCGCGGGTTATCTCAGCCGGTTCGTTGGCTGCAGACTGTGCCACGGCAATGCCTGCACATAAGGAAACGGCAAGCGTCAGGATTGTTTTCTTCATATCTGTTATACCTTATTACATTATTACTGTAAGAAAGAGATGAGCACACCGGCAGCCACAGCCGAACCAATCACGCCCGAGATGTTGCTGGACATGCAGTAGTTGAGCACATGGTTTTTGGGGTCATACTTGGTAGCTATCTCATTTGCCACACGTGAAGCCATAGGCACGGCACTCAGTCCGGTAGCACCGATAAGCGGATTGATCTGCTTTTTGCTGAAGAGGTTCACCAGCTTCACAAAGAGGATACCGCCCGATATGGAGAGAGCAAAGGCGAGGAATCCGCCAATTACGATGCCAATGGTTGTCCAGTTGAGGAAAGCCTCGGCTGTCATGGTGGCACCTACGCAAAGTCCCAGGAAGATGGTGGCGGCATTCATAATGCTGTTGCTGGCAGCATCGAAGAGGCGGCTGGTGTCTGAACCAATCTCTTTGATGAGGTTACCGAACATGAGCATACCCACCAGCGAAACAGCTGTAGGTACAAAGATTGCCACCACGGTGGTAACTGCTATGGGGAAGATGATTTTCAATACACGCAGGTTTTTTATTTCGGTCTTCGAGGGATAGAGTTTCTCTTGCTCCTTCATGTTTATCATCAGCTCTTTTTTGGTGCAGAGTAGTTTCACCACCAGCGGGATGATGACAGGCACCAGTGCCATATAAGAGTAAGCGGCTATGGCAATGGGACCGAGGAGGTGGGGAGCCAACTTGATGGTGGTGAAGATTGCGGTCGGACCGTCAGCACCACCGATGATGCCCAACGAAGCAGCCTCTTGCGGGGTGAATCCCATGAGGATGGCAACCAGCAATACGGTGAAGATGCCCAACTGGGCCGCCGCTCCGAAGATGGAGAGGCGCAGGTTGCGGAGCATCGGACCAAAGTCGGTGAGGGCCCCTACTCCCATGAAGATGACGGGAGGCAGGAAGCCGGTCTTTATCAGCATATAGTAGAGGAAGTTCATGATGCCGAGGTCGTGTGCTATCTCGGGCAATGACATCTCCCAGATATTTTTTGCCACGCCATTGACCATGACCGTACCGTCGGATGCAGCTTGGACTACCCCCATCTCGCCACCGGGGAAGTTGGCAAGCAACACACCAAAGGCTATGGGGACAAGCAACAACGGCTCGTAATGTTTGCGGATACCGAGATACAACAGCACGAATGCTATGGCATACATGACAAGGAACGACGGATTTTCAATGATGTTGCTGAAAGCCGTCATCTCATACAGTTTTACAAATATATCTTCCATGCTTTATCCTATTTTCATTAACACATCATCTTCAGAAACAGAGTCGCCGGGATTTACGCAGATGGCAGTAACCGTACCACCGAACTCAGCGCGGATGGCATTGTAGGTCTTCATTGCCTCGACGTAGCAGATGACATCGCCCTCGTTGACTTTGTCGCCCACCTTGACGGGAGTCTCTTGAGCCGTCTTGGTGAGGAAGAACTTGCCTTCGAGCGGTGAGAGTATCTCTTTGCCTTCGCCTACCGGTGTGGCAGGAGCAGCGCTCTGACTTTCAGGTTTCACATCGCCGTAGGCTACAGTCACCCGATAAGCGGTGCCGTTGACATCAATTGTCAGGGTCTGCGGCTCGGTAGGTGCAGTGCCTGCCTTCTTCTCCATGCGGCGTTTTTCAACATCCTCCAGGAAGTCTTGCTTTGCCTTTCCGCTCTTGTAAGCCTCGTATTGGGCGGGGTGCATGGCATATTCAAAGAGTTCTTCTTCATCTTCACCCATCTCCCATCCTTTTTCTTTCATCAGCAGGCGGAATTTGTCGAGTGCATCGGGATAGTTGTCTTGCGGATTGCCGGTAAAGAACTTGCGACCCTCTTTGGCTGCCTTCTCCTTGATTTCGGGAGCCAACTCTCCGGGAAGTTTTCCGGCTTTACCCAACAGCATATCCCAGATATCGTCGGCAATCATGCCCCAACGCTCTTTTCCTTTCTCCATCTGCATGACATTCATCAGCGCCAGGTTTTTGACATACTGGCTGAAAGGGGTAACCAACGGGGGATAGCCTACACGCGGCCATACATAAGCCACCTCGTTGAAGAGCTTGATGAGGAGTTCGTCCTGCGTCATGAACTTCATGTTGCGTTTTGCCTTGTACTTGTTGATGCTCTCGAGGTTGGTCTCGAGGTCAGCCATCAACGAACCCATCATGCCACCGGGCAGACCGGGACCGATAAGCAGCGAATTCATCAAACGGTTTTTAGGAGAGATGTAGAGTCCGAGGAAGTCATCCATAAACTCTTGCACGAGTGAGCGCACCTTCATGTATGCCTCCATATTGATTTCGGGTACCTGGAATCCGGCATCCTTCAACATGGCTTGTACGCTGATGACATCGGCATGTCCGGTTCCCCATGAGAGAGGTTCCATACCCACATCGATATAGTCACATCCGGCTTCACACACCTCCAAGATAGATGCCATATTGAAACCAGGACCGGCATGAGAGTGATATTGCACAGGGATATCCTTGATGGCCTTGATGCCGGCAACAATCTTACCCAACGATACGGGACGACCGATGCCTGCCATATCCTTGATGCAGATTTCATCGGCACCCAAATCGATCAGCTGTTTTGCCATATCGACATAGTATTCGACAGTATGGATGGGTGAGTGGGTGATGCTGAGGGCACATTGTGAAATCATGCCAGCAGCCTTGGCATATTCAATAGAGGGGGCAATGTTGCGCACATCGTTCAAACCGCAGAACGTACGGGTAATGTCGGTGCCTTGTGCCTTCTTCACCTTATAAAAGAGTTTTCTGACATCGGCAGGAACAGGACTCATGCGAAGTCCGTTCAAGGCACGGTCCAACATGTGGGTCTGTATACCGGCATCATGGAAAGGTTTTGTCCACTGGCGTACTGCCTTATTGGGGTTTTCGCCAAACAGGAGGTTGACTTGCTCAAAGCCACCGCCATTGGTTTCAACACGGGCGAAACAGCCCATCTCAACAATGGCAGGTGCCACCTTCATCAATTGGTCTACACGGGGTACATATTTTCCAGCGCTCTGCCACATGTCGCGGAAAACCAAGCTGAATTTTACTTCTTTCTTCATCTTTGTATTATATTGTTTTTCCTTATTCTATGTTATTAATACTCGTAGCTTGTCACTCATCACTCTTATATCTTCTCAACCTTCACCACCTTACCTTTTCCACCGGTGACGATGTTGACCGCAGCCTTGATGGCTGCCATTGAATTGCCATCAATCAAAGCCGGAGCCGACGAGGTTGAAGTTGCTTTCTTCACCGGAACCTCTTCAGGCGCAACCTTATTGACCAACGCTATCAACAACTGACTCAGATAAATCACAATCAGCAGGATGGCAAACACCGTAACCATACCCACGACCATAAGCATCAATCCTAATCCTAAATTTTCCATGCGATTACTCTTTTTTGGTTTATTATATGTTATTTCATTACTTTTTTACCGAAAAACGCACAAAAATACTAAAAATATGCCAACTTACCGCACAATTTTCACAAAAAACAGCAAAAAAACTTTCAAACAGCAAATTAAAGGCAACCTACAGGCTATCTGACACAAAAGAAGTAAGAAGAAAAAGAAAAAGGTGGATGCACCTGAGCACATCCACCTTTTTAGGTATTATGACATTCCGACGTTTAACGAACCACGATAGGCTTGTACTTCGGAACCAATGTCTTCATGATAGTCCATGCAACCAGATAAGCAACAGCACAGATGCAGAATACAATCATATAACCGGCTTGCTTGCCTTCAAATCCCATGAAGGTGAAGGCTTCGCCCATACCCTCAGAGTAGGTGAACAATGCACCGGCACCCTTGTTGATAAGGAATGAACCGATACCACCTGCCATACCACCGATACCGGTGATGGTAGCAATAGCTGATTTCGGGAACATGTCACCGATGGTAGAGAAGAGGTTAGCTGACCAAGCCTGGTGTCCGGCACCTGCCAAACCGATGATAATAGCAGGCCACCATACTGAAACCTCACCGGCACTCTGAGCAAACAGAGCTGGCAACGGAAGGAATGCAAAAATCAACATAGCCTTCATACGACCGGCATAAGGATTCATACCTTGTTTCTCAACAAACAACTTGGGCAGATAACCACCATAGAGTGACAAAATGGTCACAATCAGATAGAGGGTAAAGATAAGCATGATACCCATGGTTGAAGATGAGCTGTATCCGTATTGATCAGAGAAATAAGCCGGAGCCCAGAAGAGATAGAACCACCAAACACCATCGGTAAAGAACTTACCAACAGCAAAAGCCCATGTCTGTTTGAACTTGAAGCACTCTGCAAAAGAGAGCTTGCGAACCGGAGCCTCTTCGGCAGCAGCAGGCTCGTCGTCCTTATCCTGCTCGATATACTCAAGCTCAGCCTTGTTTACATACTTGCTCTCTTGGGGTTTTGAATACAAGAATACCCAGAAGAACATCCACAAGAAACCAAGAGCACCGATGATGATGAATGCCATCTCCCATCCACCGCCAATACCTAAATCCTTGAAGTATTGTGCCAACAAAGGAATAGTGGCAGGAGCTGCCAACGCACCTACTGAAGCACCAGCATTGAACACAGAAGTTGCGAAAGCACGGTCTTTCTTGGGGAAATATTCGGCTGTTGTCTTGATAGCTGCGGGGAAGTTACCGGCTTCACCAAGAGCCAAGATACAACGTGCTGCAATGAAGAACCAAACACTGACTGTAGCAATAGAAACGGCAATAGCACCTGTAGCAGCAGTCATTTCAGCAACAGATTCCAATCCTTCAACCCGCATAGTTGCCCAACCGCAAGCTGCGTGCAAACATGCACCGGCACTCCATACACCGATAGCCCAAAGGAATCCTTTCTTTGTTCCCATCCAGTCTACAAAACGACCGGCAAAAAGCATACAGATAGCATACACAATAGAGAACACAGCGGTGATATCACCATAATTGGCATCTGTCCAATGGAATTCAGGAGCAATAAAGTCCTTCCAAGTCAAAGACAATACCTGACGGTCCATGTAGTTGACCGTTGTTGCGACGAAAAGAAGAGCACACATTACCCATCTGAAATTCGTCTTCTTGTAATTTACATTTACACTCATGATTTGACTTTAAATTATTAATTAATTAATTTGCGGTCAAAGATAAGCGTTTTTTTTGGTCTGAAGAAATATTTTAGATAAATTTGCGGTCAAATTAAGTAGAACTATCATTAAATATTAAGAAATAGCATGAAGAAAGCAATTTTTCTACTCTGTGGAACAGCGATGTTATCTTGTGCCCTACCAACAGCGGCACAACAGTCAGTAAACGCCGAATTGCCCCTCTCTGTGAGACTGGCAGAATCGGAAATGATTCGTAACCCCGAATCGTGGCAACTGGATTTTCGGACCTCTCTAAAATGGGACTATTGCCACGGCGTTGAACTGGAAGCATTCATGAATGTTGCCGATGCTTACGGCGACCAACGCTACCAAGCCTACGCTGAAGCATATTGCGACACCATGACCAACGAAGACGGAACGGTCAAACTTTACAACTTAGAGGAATACAGCCTTGACCGCATCAACAGCGGAAAGCTATTCTTTAAAATGTACGCGCGGACGGGCGAAGAGAAATACAAAAAGGCATTGGATATGTTCTATTCACAATTTGCCGGACAACCACGTACCTCGGAGGGGGGCTTCTGGCACAAGAAGGTGTATCCACACCAGATGTGGCTGGACGGCCTCTATATGGGAGCGCCTTTCTATGCCGAATATGCAGCCCGCTACAACAAGCCCGAAGCATTCAAAGACATCATCAACCAGTTTTGTGTAGTGGCAAGACACACATACGACCCCAAAACCGGACTTTACAAACATGCTTGGGACGAAAGCCACGAACAACGTTGGTGTGACCCGAAAACCGGACAAAGCGCCCACTCATGGGGACGTGCCATGGGCTGGTTTGCCATGGCACTGGTAGAGACACTGCAGTTCATCCCCGAAGAGGAGCCCGGACGTGATTCATTGTTAGCCATACTCGGAAACGTGACACTGCAGATGAAAAACTACCAAGATGCACGCACCGGACTCTGGTATCAAGTGTTGGATCGCAGTGGTGACAAAGGAAACTACATTGAATCATCGGTTTCAGCCATGTTCATCTATTCACTCTACAAAGGTATCAGACTGGGCTTCATCCCGCAAAAATATATGGCAGTTGCCGACAAGGCATACAAAGGATATCTCGACAATTTCATCGAGACCGACGAGAATGGAGTAGTCTCTATCACCCGCTGCTGTGCTGTAGCCGGACTGGGAGGTAAAAACTACCGAATGGGAAACTATGAATACTACATCAACGAGCTTATCCGCAACAACGACCCCAAATCAGTCGGTCCGTTCATCAACGCCTGCCTCGAATATGAACGCCTGCACCCACACCAAGGTCCGACAGCTGTAAAGCAGGGTAAAATCCGTGTATTGATGATTGGTGACTCAACAATGGCAAACAAGAGTACCTCAAAAGGTAATCCTGAGCGGGGATGGGGAATGGTCTTGCAGGACTATTTCACCGATGACGTAGAGGTGGACAATCATGCCAAGAACGGAAGAAGCACCAAGAGTTTCATCAACGAAGGGTTGTGGGAAAAGGTATTGGAGCGCATCCGTCCGGGAGATTATGTTTTCATACAATTCGGACACAACGATGAGAAAGCCGATAAAGAGAAAGTATACACCGTACCCGGAGGTACTTTTGACGAGAACCTGCGCCGCTATGTGAACGAAACACGCGACCGTGGCGGCATCCCTGTACTCTTCAATTCCATCATACGCCGTAAGTTTGAAGGCAACAAACTGGTAGATACGCACGGAGCTTACTTAGACTCTCCACGCAATGTTGCAAACGAGTTGGGAGTAACCTTCGTTGATGCCAACGCCATCACACACCGCTTAATAGAGCCGATGGGACCTGAAGTTTCAAAGAGATTGTTCATGTGGGTAGAACCCGGTACCTGCGAAGCATGTCCCAACGGAAAGAAGGACGATACACACCTCAACGGATATGGGGCACACAAGATTGCCTGGTCACTCATCAGTGTAACCGGACGCAAAATTCCACGTCTGAACCAATACATCCGTTTTACGCACTTCTGATTACAAACCCATTAAACAACAGATATAATGAAAAAACAGATTCTATTTTGGTGTTGCACAGCTTTTTTGGCTATAGGTGCAACAGCCCAAAATCGTCCTGAAGGGATGAAAGACGTAAATAGGGTTACCGATCTTACCCTCGACAGTTTAAACAAGGCAAACACGGTACGCCCTGTAGCCGGCTCATCACGAAAAGGAGATAACCCTGTATTGTTCCTCGTAGGAAACTCAACCATGCGTACCGGCACATTAGGTAATGGAAACAACGGACAATGGGGATGGGGATATTTTGCCGGAGAATATTTCGATGAAAACAAAATCACGGTTGAGAACCATGCTTTGGGCGGCACAAGCAGCCGTACATTCTATAACCGCCTTTGGCCTGATGTACGCAAAGGAATCCGTCCCGGCGACTGGGTAATCATTGAATTAGGGCACAACGACAATGGTCCGTTTGACGAAGGACGTGCACGGGCCAGCATCAAAGGCACCGGAAAAGACTCATTGAATGTAACTATCAAAGAGACCGGAGCCAAAGAGACCGTCTACTCATTCGGCGAATATATGCGCCGCTTCATCAACGACGTGCGCAAGGCAGGCGGTAACCCCATCCTGATGTCGCTGACACCACGCAACTCATGGGAGTCAGAAGGGGTATTGACACGCAAGAAAGACAGTTTCACCCCATGGATTAAAATTGTATGTGCCGAAGAGAATGTTCCTTTCATCAACTTGGAAGAGATAACTGCACAGAAATACGAGAAGTTCGGTCCGCGCAAAGTGAACTACATGTTCTACCGTGACAAGATTCACACCAGCGAATTCGGAGCACGCATCAATGCACGTTCTGCAGCAGAAGGTATTGCCGCATGCCCCAACCTGGAGTTGAAGAAATATCTGAAACCACTTGAAACCCCAACCTGCCCCAACCTGAAACGCCAACCTGGAAAGCCCGTTGTATTCTTCACAGGAGACTCTACAGTAAAGAACAGCGATAAAGAAGAAGACGGCATGTGGGGAATGGGAAGCGTAGCCGCCTGTGCCTTCGACACGACCAAAGTGACACTCTACAACCATGCCAAAGCAGGTAGAAGCACACGCACTTACCTTGATGAGGGACGTTGGGACCAAGTGTACAACAGCATCCAACCCGGTGACTATGTATTCATCCAATTCGGACATAACGACATGGGGGACATCAACAAGAAGAAGGCACGTGCCGTCATCAACGGGATTGCAGACAGCAGCCATGTATACTTCATGGAGCCGACACGCAAATACAAGGTGGTATATACATTCGGATGGTATCTGCGCAAATTTGTTGAAGATGTACGTGAGAAGGGAGGAACTCCTATCCTGGTAAGTTTTACACCACGCAACAAATGGACAGACGGCAAGATTGAACGCCGCAAAAACTGCGCAGCTCTTTGGACCAAACAGGTAGCCGAAGAGACCGGTACAATCTTTGTTGACCTCCATAACCTGACTGCTGACTATCTCGACAAAAAGGGAGAGAAGAAAGCAGCCGCTTACTACAAACGTGATCATACCCATACTTCAAAGAAAGGGGCAGAACTTAACGCAAAGATGCTTGCCAAGGGACTGAAAGCTGCAGGCATCGATTTGACCAAGTAAGCCAATAGAGTCATTTGACTCTTAGCACGGATTACACGGATAAATACGGCTATCCGGATTATAAGAAAAGCCATATTGACCCGCGTAATCCGTGCCTTATTCTTTTCGCCCCTCCAACTTCTCGAGAAGTGTCCCCTTTTTTACCTTTTAAATTAAGCAACTACAGGCTATTTGATGAGAAAAGTACCTACTACCCCTATAATCGAATATACCGAAGATGGCTCAACCACCCTCTTTATCGAGGACATGAACGAACATTATCACTCAACAAAAGGAGCCATCACCGAATCAAACCACATATACCGCGATTGCGCATTCCTCCATCGCCACTCTGGCAATACAATCCCACTGCGACTGCTTGAGATAGGATTCGGTACCGGACTGAACGCTTGCGTAACTGCTCTAGTTGCCGACGAGAAGCACCCTGTACACTACATTTCTTTAGAGAAATATCCGATAGAGACAGAATTACTCTCACAATTGAATTATCAGCAATGGATTGACAAAGCACTCTTCAATGCTATACATGCAGCACCGTGGGAGAAGCCGATTGCTATCACACCCCATTTCACATTGGAAAAGCGCCAGACCGATTTCCTCACAGCACCGTTGCCTCAACAGATAGATATTGTATACTTCGATGCCTTTGCCCCTGAGAAACAACCCGAAATGTGGGGATGTGAAGTTTTTGAAAAATTGTTTCATGCCATGAACCCCGGAGCGACACTTACGACCTATTGCGCCAAAGGAGAAATCAGACGCATGCTGACATCTATCGGGCTGATAGTAGAACGCATCGCTGGTCCCATTGGAGGAAAGCGTGAGATATTAAGAGCTATAAAACCATAAAACTAAGAGTCATCCCTTTTGACATAACTACCTACGTACTGTTCTTTGAACATATCGACAAACAACAGAAACAGCGACAGGAGCAATGGTCCGAAGATGATGCCCATAAAGCCGAACAGAGGTAAGCCGATAATTACACCAAACAGCGTGATAAGAGGATGGGTATTCGCCATCCGTTTCTGCAAAATGAAACGAATCAGATTGTCGCATTGCGACACCACCAAACTGCCATAGAGAAGAAGTCCGATGGCCTCAAACCAACGCCCTACCAACATCAACCCGAAAACCACCGGAATCCACACCAACGACGTGCCTACAATGGGAATCACAGAAGCTACCGAAGTTGCAATACCCAACGGAACGACATCCGACACGCCAAAACTCCAATAACCAACCATAGCAATCCCACCTTGAATCAGCGCCTGCAACGGAATGCCAATAGCATTGGAACGCACAATCTTCATAATCCGAGAAACCACATCTTGTGTATTCTTTAAATTAAAAGGCAACAATTCAAACAGATAGTCCTCCATACGCCTTCCTCCTATCAGCATAAAGTAGAGCGCAATAACCATAACAAACAGGTTGATGCCCAAACTACTCAACGCCTCCATCACCAACTGTCCCCAATGGGACAATTGAGCTATCAACCAACTCAACGAATCACCCCTTAACATATCATATCCCGTATGCTCGTGTATCAATCCGGCATAGAGGCGTATGCTATCTACCAGACGTTGGGGAGCCAATTCCCAATGCTGCACTTCACGCACAATCACCCACACCAACAGACCTATCGGAATGAAACAGACAACAAAAGCCTCGACAAGCATCAACATGGCTGCCAATCCACGTCTCCAACGCAAATGTCCGACAAAAAACGCCATCTGCCCACGCAACAAGGTATAAGCAGTAACGGCACCCAACAATCCTCCCAACAACGGGGATATCCGTTTGAATATGACAATTCCCAAAAACAAAATGATTGCTATTAAGGAATATCTCCAATACTGTTCTCGCACACTCATGTAATAGAAAAAGCTTTTTCACTTCACTTTGTTCAATAATAGAAAAAGATGCTGTGTTTTTTTCATTTACTAACCTTTCTTGTCATTTAATTGTTGTATCTTTGCACAAATTTTATGGTAACATTAAAACCTCTCCTTTGAAAGGACCAGATTCTGTTACTTCTATTACAAGACATTCATTTTAAACAGAAACACTATGAAAGAATTTTTTAAATATACGCTGGCAACAATCACCGGACTGATTGTTGTAACAATCGTAGCGGTAATATTGGGCATTGGCACCTTAGTGGGGATGGTAGCCTTGTCGGAACAAGAGACCATTGTGACTGAAAACTCCCTTATGGTCATCCGATTGGACGGACCATTAAAAGAGAGAAGCAATCCTAACCCAATAGACCAACTGGTCAACAATAACCCAATATTGGGAGTTGACGAAATACTCAGTGCGATAGAGAAAGCATACAACCACGAGTATATCAAAGGCATATACATTGAAAGCAGTGCCTTATTCAGTGCTTCACCAGCCTCTATCGAAGAGATACGCAATGCCTTGCTCCGCTTTAAAGAGGGAGGCAAATTTATCGTTGCTTATTCCGACCATTATACACAAGGTGGATATTACCTTTGCAGTGTGGCTGACAAAATCATACTTAATCCACAAGGCAACATCTATTGGAACGGGTTGGCTTCACAGCCTATTTTCTTCAAAGACCTGCTTGACAAGATAGGCATTAACATGCAAATATTCAAGGTAGGAACCTACAAATCAGCAGTCGAACCATTTACTTCGAACTCCATGAGTGAAGCAAACCGCGAACAACTCAGCAACTACCTCCTATCGGTGTGGAACACCCTATGCAACGAGATTGCCGTATCACGCCAATTGTCTCCCTCAAGTCTGAAAGAACTGGCAGACCAGGGAGTGTTTGCAGCACCAGCCGAACAACTGATTGAAGCAGGGTTGGCAGATACGCTATTGTACCTGGATGGAGTACAAAGTTATCTCAAACAACTGATGAAACTGGATTCCGCCAGCCAATTACCTACATTGGAGTTGGAAGATATGGCTAACGTACAGAAAAATCAGCCCATAGCCCCAAGCGGGAATATCATTGCAGTCTACTATGCTTGCGGCAATATCACCGATGTGGCATCAAACACTACCGAAGAAGAGATTGTAGGTACCCAAATGGCAAAAGAGTTAAGCGAACTCAGGAAAGACAACGATGTTAAAGCCGTTGTCATCCGTGTAAACTCACCGGGAGGAAGCGCTTTCGCCTCTGAACAGATATGGAGGGAGGTATCCCTGCTGAAAAAACAGAAATCCGTAATTGTATCTATGGGAGGAGTTGCAGCATCCGGTGGATATTACATCTCTTGTGCTGCAGACAGCATTTTTGCCGAACCCACGACACTGACGGGGAGTATCGGCATTTATGGCATGATACCCGACATGCAGGAACTGTTGAACACCAAATTGGGCATATACACCGATGTAGTGAAAACAAACCGCTATGCCGACTTGGGCGACATCAGCCGTCCGCTGCACGAGGGAGAAAAGGCATTGATCCAACAATCCATCAATCAAGGATATGAACTCTTTGTCAAACGCTGTGCCGATGGACGAAAGATGACAATCAGCGACATACAGGAAGTAGCTGAGGGACGTATCTGGACCGGTGAGACTGCCCTGCAACACAAGTTAGTCGACCGATTAGGCGGACTTGACGAAGCCATAAAAGCTGCTGCCGCCAGTGCTGAAATCACATCATATAGTCTCATGAGCTATCCAACCCCCAAAGATCCGCTGTTAAGTTTATGGTTGGATGGTGCAGATCATTACATCGAAAGCCGTATAGCAGAAAGTGTTGGTGAATATGCCCCCTATCTCCGGTTAGTTGAACGTATAAAACAAGCCAACCACATCCAGGCACACATCGGCTTCGACCCCAACTTCAAATTCTGACATATGGAAGAACATAAAATAAAAATAAACTATTGGCTTACTCCCTTTTCCCTTCTCTATGGAATAGGAGTTGCCTTAAGAAACAAGCTTTTTGACTGGAGAATCCTTCATTCACGCCAGTTCAACATTCCGACTATCTGTATAGGCAACCTTACCGTCGGAGGGACCGGAAAAACTCCACATACCGAGTATCTGATAAAACTGTTACAAGAAGACCTCCAAGTAGCCGTATTGAGTCGTGGATACCGACGAGATTCTAAAGGGTTTGTATTAGCTTCTACCGAATCATCTGTCAAAGAGATGGGAGACGAACCTTTCCAGATGAAGCAGAAATTCCCCGCAGCCCATATTGCAGTAGACGCAAACCGCTGTGAAGGAATAGAACGATTATGCAAAACAGCTACTCCTACCCCAAAAGTAATCCTATTAGACGACGCTTACCAACACCGCTATGTAAAAGCCGGACTGAACATTCTGCTCACCGACTATAACCGACCTGTTTATGAGGATGCCTTATTACCTGCCGGCAGATTGAGAGAATCACTTTTTGGAAAAAAGAGAGCGGATATCATTATCGTCACCAAGTGCCCCCCCGACATAGAAGAAGAGACCTACGAAGAAATAACGCGCCAACTGAAACCAGCCTCTTGGCAACAACTCTTTTTCTCGACATTCGTCTATGGAGAACTGTTCCCTTTAGATAAGGAGAACGGACACGCGCGTACATTAGATACACTCAGAGACGATGACCAGATACTGCTGATTACCGGTATAGCCTCTCCCTACCAATTGCTAAGCAATCTCAAAAAATATACCAATCAAGTGCAATTGATGGAATATCCCGACCACCACGCTTTTACAGAAGAAGACATCAGCGAAATAAGCAGAAAGTACCAACAAATGGACAGAGACAAGCGAGTGATTATCACTACTGAAAAAGATGCAACACGGCTAATTCATCATCCGAATCTGACAGAAGAACTCCGTAAAGCTATCTATATCCTGCCCATAAAGGTCGAATTCATGCAAGACAAACAAGAGATGTTCAACAAACAGATAATTGACTATGTTAACAAAAATACAAGAAACGGCTGACTACTTGAAGGCACGCATGCACACAATGCCTGAAACAGCCATCATATTAGGCACGGGATTAGGCAGTCTGACAACTGAAATCACACAGAAATATGAAATCCCTTATGAAGAGATACCCAACTTCCCTGTTTCAACGGTAGAAGGACATAGCGGTAAACTGATAGTTGGCAAATTGGGAAATACAGAAGTGCTCGCCATGCAAGGGCGATTCCACTTTTACGAAGGTTACTCCATGAAAGAGGTGACATTCCCCATCCGGGTTATGCGTGAATTGGGCATCAAGCAGCTATTTGTATCTAATGCATCCGGAGGAATGAACCCTTCATTCGAAATCGGTGACCTGATGATTATCACCGACCATATCAACCTATTCCCCGAACATCCACTTCGTGGAAAAAACATCGAATATGGGGTACGCTTCCCCGACATGAGCGAAGCTTACGACCGTACACTCATCCAACAAGCTAAAGAAATTGCACTCCAAAAAGGTTTCACCGTACGCGAAGGAGTCTATTTGGGAACACAAGGCCCAACTTTTGAAACACCGGCAGAATACCGCATGTTCTATAGAATGGGAGCCGATGCCGTAGGTATGTCTACCGTGCCTGAAGTCATTGTTGCCAGACATTGCGGAATTCGAGTATTCGGCATCTCTGTCATTACTGATTTGGGAGTAGAAGGTAAAATCGTCGAAGTCACCCACGAAGAGGTTCAACAGGCCGCCGATGCAGCCCAACCCCGTATGACTACCATCATAAGAGAATTGATAAATAAAGAATAAATCAACATGACACACGTATGAACGAACAAAACAGAACAGAAATAGCCACACTCGGTGAGTTTGGACTCATCCACCGCCTTACCGATGAAATCAAGCCAGTCAACGAATCTACTCACTATGGTGTGGGTGATGACTGCGCCATACTCTCCTACCCTGCTGAACGGGAAATCCTTGTCACTACCGACATGCTGATGGAAGGAGTACACTTCGACCTTACCTATATGCCTTTGAAGCACCTGGGATACAAAGCCGCTATGGTGAACTTGAGTGACATTTATGCCATGAACGGAACACCACGCCAACTCACCGTGTCATTGGCACTGAGCAAACGGTTCTGCATCGAAGATGTAGAAGACCTCTACGATGGAATCCGATTGGCATGCGAACAACACGGAGTAGACATCGTAGGAGGTGACACTACATCCAGCCTTACAGGACTTGCCATCAGCATCACCTGCATCGGTGAGGCACGCAAAGAAGATATCGTCTACCGCAACGGGGCAAGAGAGACCGACCTCATCTGTGTATCAGGTGACTTGGGTGCCGCTTACATGGGGCTGCAACTGCTCGAACGCGAAAAATTGGTATTCAAAGGACAACATGAGGTACAACCCGACTTTGCTGGTAAAGAGTATCTGTTGGAACGCCAACTGAAACCTGAAGCCCGACGTGACATCATTATTGCGTTAGCAAAAGCCGGAATCAAACCTACAGCCATGATTGATGTCAGCGACGGACTTTCCAGTGAGCTATTGCATATCTGCACCCAAAGCAATGTCGGATGCCGCATCTACGAAGAGCACCTTCCCATAGACTACCAGACAGCCATCATGGCTGAAGAGTTGAACATGAACGTCACAACCTGCGCGCTCAACGGAGGAGAAGATTACGAATTACTTTTCACCGTACCCATCTCCGACCACGAGAAAGTTTCACAACTTGAAGGCATCAAACTCATCGGACACATCACCAAAGCTGACTTAAGATGTGGGCTCATCACCCGAGACGGACAAGAGTTCGAGCTGAAAGCCCAAGGATGGAATCCTTTGAGAGAAGAAAAATAATCCATTCAAGATAAATAAAAGAGGTCGATCGTTCTGTTTGTACTACACAAGCATCCGTTATCACCTCTTTTTTTATCCTTTTACACAAATATTTCACCAAAAGTTTGTCCAATTAAAAAAGTTTATCTACCTTTGCACCCGCAAACAAAAAAACGTTGGTGCCATAGCTCAGTTGGTAGAGCAAAGGACTTAAAATCCTTGTGTCCCCGGTTCGATTCCTGGTGGCACCACAAAAGCAAAATTTACAAAACGTTGTAACTTATCACTTGGTTACAACGTTTTTTTATTTTAAACCAAGTAGAACGTAATAATAATAAAGTATGGCAACTGAATTCAAGTATCAACACCCCTTCCCCATCGAGAAGGACGATACAGCGTATTATTTGCTGACCAAAGACTATGTTTCTGTCAGCGAGTTCGAAGGAACCCCTATCCTGAAAATAGAGAAAGAAGGACTTACCGCAATGGCAAATGCAGCCTTCCGCGATGTTTCATTCCTGCTTCGTCGTACCCACAACGAACAAGTAGCAAAAATCTTATCAGACCCCGAAGCCAGTGACAATGACAAGTATGTAGCATTAACCTTCCTGCGCAATGCCGAAGTTGCCTGCAAAGGGAAACTTCCTCTTTGCCAAGATACCGGCACTGCCATCATCCATGGCGAAAAGGGTCAGCAAGTATGGACAGGATATTGCGATGAAGAGGCTCTTTCATTAGGAGTATTCAAAACTTACACCGAAGAGAACCTGCGCTATTCACAAAATGCGCCACTCAACATGTATGACGAAGTGAACACCAAGTGCAACCTTCCCGCACAAATCGATTTGGAGGCTACAGAAGGTATGGAGTATAAGTTCCTCTGTGTCACCAAAGGCGGCGGTTCTGCCAATAAAACCTACTTGTTCCAAGAGACAAAGGCACTGTTGAATCCTGCTACGCTCGTTCCTTTCTTGGTTGAAAAGATGAAGACTTTGGGTACAGCCGCTTGTCCTCCTTATCATATAGCTTTCGTCATTGGTGGAACATCGGCAGAAAAAAATCTGCTCACCGTGAAGTTGGCATCAACTCACTATTACGACAACCTGCCTACCACCGGAAACGAAGGTGGACGCGCATTCCGCGACATCGAACTGGAGAAACAAGTACTTGAAGAGGCACACAAGATTGGTTTAGGGGCACAGTTCGGTGGAAAATACTTTGCACACGATGTGCGCATCATCCGTCTGCCGCGCCATGGTGCTTCTTGTCCTGTCGGAATGGGAGTAAGTTGCTCGGCTGACCGCAACATCAAGTGTAAAATCAATAAGGATGGAATTTGGATTGAAAAACTCGACGATAACCCAGGAAGCCTCATCCCCGAAGAGTTGCGTCAAGCAGGAGAAGGGGAAGCAGTAAAAATCAACCTCAACCAACCTATGAGCGAGGTACTGAAGGAACTGAGCAAATACCCCGTCTCTACCCGTTTGTCTTTAAACGGCACCATCATTGTGGGTCGCGACATTGCCCACGCCAAGCTGAAAGAGCGTCTTGACCGTGGCGAAGAGATGCCCCAATACATGAAAGATCATCCAATCTACTATGCCGGTCCAGCCAAGACTCCGGCAGGAATGCCTTGCGGTTCTATGGGACCCACCACTGCCGGACGTATGGATTCATACGTAGACCTCTTCCAAAGTCACGGAGGCGGTATGGTAATGCTTGCCAAGGGAAACCGTGCACAATGTGTAACCGATGCCTGCCAAAAGCATGGAGGTTTTTATCTCGGCTCTATCGGTGGTCCGGCTGCCATCCTTGCACAAAATAACATCAAGAGCATCGAATGTGTTGAATACCCCGAGTTAGGCATGGAAGCCATTTGGAAAATTGAGGTAGAAGACTTCCCCGCCTTCATTTTGGTTGACGACAAGGGCAACGACTTCTTCAAACAAATCAAGCCCACTTGCACTTGTAAATAAATACAAAAGATAATTCTTTATCTATACAACAAACTCCGCTCGTGTTCCGTTTATGTCCGGTTCGCAAGCGGAGTTTGTTGTATAAAAGAGAGCCATAATCTTCAAGTCTTTCGACACCCTGCTCTAAGAAACTTTATTGCAGAAAGTATCAGCATCGGACCAAGACCACTGTAAAAAGAAGCTGTAAATTGCGAAAGAATGTTCGGAAGATGTTTAAATACAATGACTATCCAACTAACTACAGGAAAAGTCATAAAAGCATTCACCTCCAGAGAAAGTGCCCAAATTCTTTCCGACCCAGTTTTCCGACTCCGAACAATCTTATGGTTAAGAAAAATGTTTCCTCAGCGTGAATTCAAACCGCAATCCGCCATTGGGACGGTTGGTGGCGGTGATGATGCCACCATGAAACATGACGGCATGTTTGACAATGGCAAGGCCGAGCCCTGTGCCGCCCTTTTGGCGCGAACGCCCCTTGTCCACGCGATAGAAACGGTCGAAGAGGTGGGGCAGTTGCTCCGGGCGGACTCCTCTGCCATCATCTTCGAAGCGGATACGGCAGGTATGTTTATTGTTCTCAATCAGCGATATGTAGATGTTCCTCCCCTCGGAATAGGCGATGGCATTTTCCGTAAGGTTGCTGAATATGGAACCTATCAGCGCGAGGTTGCCATCAATGACCACCTCCTCACAGAAGTCAGCGTGCAGTATCAGGCGTTCTTCATCGGGCATAACCTCCAATTCTTTGGCAATCTCCTTTATAATGTGGTTTATCACCACTTCTTCTTTACTGATTAGTGCCCCTCCATCCTCCATGCGAGTGATGAGTGACACATCGTTCAACAGGCGGCGCAGGCGTTCGTTGTGCGTATAGCAATGCCCGATCAGCTCCTGCCGTTTTTCGTCGCTGAGGCTGATGCCCGAAAGCAATGTCTCGAGGCACACTTGGATGGAGGCCACGGGAGTCTTCAACTCGTGGTTGATGTTGTTTGTCAACTGGCGTTTGAGGCGGTTCTTCTCTTGTTCGGCTTCATAACGGTTGACACGCTCGATGTCCTTGCCGAGTTTGCGGGTGGTAAAGTAGGCCAACACGCTCATAGCAAGGCTGATGGAAATCATGACCACGAGAAACGACCAGTCGGCTTCGAGCAAGTCGTGAAGTGTGTTTGAATAGGGGATGGCTGTGCGGACAATGACTCTTTCACCTCGGGTGGCCGAGTAGAAATACTCCCGTCCGTCGCTGGCAGACTGTCGCCCGATGTGATACCCCATGCCGTTTTTCAAAGCATTGGCTATCTCAGGACGGTTGCGGTGATTGTCGAGTGAATCAATCGGGAGGGTGTTGTCATAGACGACGGCTCCCGAAAGTGCAATGATGGATATGCGCAACTCGTCGAACGGTTTGTCGTGTGTGGCGATGTAGTCTTCATACGCCAATCACTCGTCCACCACCTCCAACAGATGGCGGTTGTAGAGTTGCAGCTGGGCGTTCAGGAAGTCGGACTTGTATTGCTTCTCGCGCAGATACTGAAAACCAATGAAGCAGAGCACAATCGTCCACGAGAAGGCGAGCAGCATCAGGAACAGCCGCTTATGAAAGGGAGTCTTAGTCACGGAAGCCATAGCCAAAACCTGAACGGGTTACAATGTACGAGCCGTATGCGCCTATCTTCTGACGAAGGCGGGTGATATTGACATCAATCGTGCGGTCGAGCACCACCACCTCGTGGCTCCACACCCGGCTGAGAATCTGTTCGCGCGAACAGATTTTCCCCCGATGCCTGATAAGATAGGCCAATAACTCAAACTCCTTTCGGGCAAGCTTCACCTCCTCGCCATCCACCGTACAGCGCTTGAATGCCATATCGAGCTTCAACCCCTCCACTTGCAGTACATGAGGTTTCTCTGCTGGGAGAGTTGGGGTCTTGCACGTGGATGTCCGGCGGAGTACACTCTTTACACGAGCTATCACATTGCGGATGGTGTAAGGCTTCATAATGTAGTCATCCGCTCCGAGATTCAGTCCCATCACCATGTCGTCCTCCGTATCGCGTGCCGTACAGAAGATGATGGGAATGTCTGCCGTCTTTACATCGGCTTTCAGCATCTTGGCCATCTTGATGCCACTGATTTCACCCATCATGATGTCCAGCAGGATGAGCGAATACTCCGTCAGGTCATAAGTCAGCGCCTGCTCGGCACTGAAAGCTGTATCGACATCGTACCCCTCGTTTTCGAGGTTCAGTTTAAGGACTTCGCACAGGGTCTCTTCGTCGTCCACAATCAATATACGTTCTGTTGCCATATACCTTTATTATATTAAGCCGATGCAAAATTACAGAGAATTGGCGAACGGTGAAACGCGCCTGATGACATTTAATAAAAATGTAACAATCCTGCATTTCACGAAAGGCTAACAGTTTTGAAACATTTATGAAACGCAGTGCCCGTACCTTTGCAGCGTCAAATTAAAAAACATAAATGACAATGAAAACAAAAGAAGTAATCATGGCAGGCGTTTTAGCCTGCATCGGTATCACTGTCCAGGCGCAGGATGCCAAGAGAGAGGAGCCTAAGGGTAAAGCCATTGTGCAAGCATTCGGAAACTTCCACACGGGTTTCGGGGCAGAGAACGAAGACCGCGGTTTCGAGTTGGAACGCAGCTATTTCGGTTACGAGTACAACTTCGGTAAGGGACTTTCGGCCAAGGCGGTGATGGACATCGGCAAATCGAGCGACGTGTCGGATTACCAACGCATGGCCTACATCAAGAATGCTATGGTCTCTTGGAAAAAGGACGGCCTGACATTGAACGGAGGTCTTATCTCGACCACGCAATTCAACTTTCAGGAGAAGTTTTGGGGGTATCGCTACATCATGAAGTCTTTCCAGGATGAATACAAGTTCGGTAGCAGTGCCGACTTGGGAATCTCGGCTGCCTATAAGTTTGCCGATTGGGTCTCTGCCGATGCCATCATTGTGAATGGCGAGGGCTACAAGAAGATTCAGAAGAACGATGGACTGAACTATGGTTTGGGTGTGACGCTTACCCCTGTGAAAGGTCTTCAGGTTCGTCTCTACGGAGGATTGAACGAAGGTGGCGAAGAGGGGAAAGAGGACATTACAAACTTTGCCGCATTCGTGGGCTACAAGCACGAGAGGTTCACGGTTGGTGCAGAGTACAACCAAATGTGGAATGCGTCGAACAAGGACGGAGCTGACCAAAGCGGTTCTTCACTCTTTGCCTCGGGCAAACTGTCAAAGGTGACAGTTCTCTATGTTCGCTACGATGACCTCTACTCCAAAGATGATTGGAACATCTCCAAGGATGAGTCAACAGCCATTCTGGGTGCTCAGTTCAAACTCGGCAAGTATGTGAAGATTGCCCCCAACCTCCGGATGAGTATGCCAAAGGCTGATGGGACAGACAATCGTTACTCGGCATACGTCAATTGCTATTTCGGATTTTAACAGAACAAACATTTAATTCATAGACAAGTATGAAAAAGTTTTTTTCGTCAGTAATGACACTCGCTATCGCCTTTGCAATGGTTGCTTGTGGCGGTAATGCAAACAAAGAAAATGGGCGCGAGGCGCAAGAACTTTCAGGAGCAGGAGCTACATTCCCCCTTCCTTTTTATAATGTAGTGTTCGAACAGTTTGCCCAAGTGAATGGCGATGCCGTGGCCTATGGTGGCATTGGCTCGGGTGGTGGTGTGCGCAACTTGCGCGACAAGATTGTGGACTTCGCGGGCAGTGACGCCTTCCTTTCGGATAAAGAGATGGGCGAGATGGACGCAGTCATCCATGTGCACACTTGTATGGGAGCCGTGGTGGTGGCCTACAATCTTGACGGAGTAGGGGAACTGAACCTCTCAGGCGAACTGGTGGCCGACATCTTTGCCGGTGAGGTGACGCGATGGAACGATGCCCGTCTGGTGGAGTTGAATCCCGGTGTCCAGTTGCCCGACGAAGCAATTATACCCGTGTATCGTTCTGACGGTTCGGGTACGACGTTCGTCTTCACCGACTATCTGACCAAGGTAAGCCCGATGTGGGCTTCCAAATATGGAGCCGGAAAGTCCGTGAACTTCCCCGCCGGACCGGCCGCGAAGGGCAATCCCGGTGTGGCTGGAGTGATTGCCCAAACCAAGCATTCCATCGGCTACGTAGGTTCGGAGTACGCTTTTGCCCAAAAGATTCCCTATGCCCGCATTGCCAACCAACGGGGCGAACTGGTGGAGCCTTCTTCCGCCAGCATCTCGGCTGCTGCCATGGGAGAAATACCGACCGACACACGCACCTCCATCACCAATGCCGATGCCGAAGGGGCTTATCCCATCTCCACCTTCACTTGGATGATTATCTACAAGGAGCAACACTATGCCGACCGCACCCGCGAGCAGGCCGAGGCGACACTCGACTTGTTGGAATACATCCTTTCTGACGAAGCGCAAAGCATCACTTCTGAGGTGCACTATGCTCCGCTGCCTGCCAAGGCCAAGGAAATCAGTTTGAAGAATCTGAAGACCGTCACTTACGACGGGGTAGCGATACTGCAATAAAGACAACGTAGCTTTATGACCGACAAACTCTATAAAGTGCTTTTATTCGTTGCTGCATTGACAATGCCAATCGTGTGCGGGGGCGTGGTTTACGCCCTCGTCACCGATGCTTACGAAGCCTTTGAACATTTCGGGTTTATCCAATTCCTTACCTCGAAAGAGTGGAGCTACACCGAGGGGGCAGAGCAATACGGAGCATTGCCATTCATCACGGGCACGCTGATGACGACGGCATTGGCACTCATCTTCTGCATACCCTTCTCCTTGCCCGTCGCCCTCTTTGTGGGTGAATACTTCAAGGGGACAAAGGTGGCTTCGGTGCTCAGCACCGTGACCGACCTTTTGGCAGGCATTCCCTCCATCATCTATGGTCTTTGGGGCTTTTATACCTTGCGTCCGCTCATCATGGCCTTGGGAATCTCGCCACAAGGGTCGGGTGTATTGACCGCCTCGTTGGTGTTGGCCATCATGATTGTGCCCTACGCGGCATCGCTCAGTGCCGAGTTCATCAAGATGGTTCCTAATGACTTGAAGGAGGGCGCATACAGCCTTGGTGCCACTCGTGCCGAAGTCATCCGCAAGGTGGTGTTTCCCGTGGCCGGTTCGGGCGTGTTCTCTTCCTACGTATTGGCCATCGGTCGCGCGTTGGGCGAGACCATGACGGTGACGATGCTTATCGGAAACACCAACAACATCCCCGAGTCGATTACCTCAACAGGCAACTCCATGGCTTCCATCATAGCCAACCAGTTCGGCGAGGCTTCCGACCTCCGCTTCTCTTCCTTGATAGCCATCGGACTCGTGCTCTTCCTCATCACGGCGATAATCAACATGATAGGTAAAATAATGATTAAACGGGCCAGAATATCTTAACACGATATGACACACTTGAAAACAAAACATCGTTTGGTGGCAGACAAAGCCATGCTGTGGGTTGTCTGTCTGTTTGCTGCACTCACGGCACTCCCTCTGCTTGCCATCCTGAGCGAGGTGCTGCTGCGCGGATATGACCAGCTTTCGTGGTCGTTCTTCACCGAAACCACTCCCACCGCTTACAAGGCCATGAAAGCCCTCGAGGCCGGTGAGCCTATCCCCGGCGGTATTGCCAATGGCATCATCGGCACCATGATTATGCTCGGTATGGCTGCCATTGTGGCCGTCCCGACAGGTATCTTGTGCGGTGCTTTCTTGGCCGAGAATCCCAAGAACCGGTTTTCTCAAACGGTCAGCTATCTCACCGACCTTTTGCAAGGCACCCCATCGGTGATTATCGGCATTGTCACCTACGTGTGGGTGGTTGTCCCCATGAAGGGCTATTCGGCCATTGCGGGCAGTGTGGCACTGTTCGTCATGATGCTCCCGCTCATTATCCGTTCGACGGAGGAGACATTGAAGATTCTGCCTGCATCGCTCAAAGAGGCCGGCTTGGCACTGGGCGGAAACCGTGCCTGGGTGATGCTGAAGGTGCAACTGCCTGCCGCATTCGGTGGCATCTTCACGGGGGTGTTGCTGGCCATCTCGCGTGTGATTGGCGAAACGGCGCCCCTCATGTTCACTGCTCTCGGCTGCTCGTTCATCCGCTTCTCCATCGACAAGCCCATATCGGCCGTGCCGTTACTGATATGGGAGTTCTTCAACGACCCTAATCTTCAGGAACTCATCTGGGGAGCCTCGCTCTTCCT
>JAFUPU010000018.1 GCA_017472635.1 Bacteroidaceae bacterium | reverse complement strand
GTCCGGGCAATATGCGTGTCTATATCTATGGCTCGCACGATGCATTGGTGACCGAATATTGCGGACGCGAGCAGGTGGTGTGGTCGGCACCTGTGAACGATCTGCGCCGATGGCGCTACGACGGAGTCATCTTCGAATCAAAGACGGACGCACAAGGAAATCCGTTGAACGAAGGGGGGGTGGGAGACATCCTCTATGCACCTGATGTAACAATGGTGACAGATAAAAATGGAAAGAAAACTTATTATCTCTATCCTAATAATCAGGCAGGCGGGCGGCATGGCATGGTTGCCAAATCTGACCGACCGGACGGTCCCTTCGTGGTGTGCAACTGGAATCCCGAAAAACCTACGGAGACGGTGGGCGACCTGAAGTTTGACCCAGCCGTGTTTGTCGATGATGACGGTCGCGTATATGGTTACTGGGGATTCGACGAATCGTGGGGAGCCGAACTTGACCCCACCACAATGGCTACCATAAAGCCGGGCACTAAACCGGTCAAAGATATGGTGTCGAAACGTAGCCAAGAGGGCGTATTCCGATTTTTCGAAGCTTCGTCGATGCGTAAGATCAAGGACAAGTACGTTTTCATATACAGTCGTTGGACCGCAGAGGGCGAGTTCGGATTGCCTGGAACCAACTACACACTGGCCTATGCTTATAGCAACTCTCCGTTAGGTCCCTTCACCTACGGAGGAACCCTCATCGACGGACGCGGACGCGACACCAATGCCGAGGGCGACACTATCTGCACCGCCACCGTCACGGGCAATACGCACGGAAGCATAATCGAGATAGAGGGGCAATGGTACGTCTTCTACCACCGACAGTGTGGCACGGACGAGTTCTCACGACAAGCCATGGTGGCGCCCATCGAGGTAAAGGTGACCGAAGGTCCTGAAGGCACGGTGGAAATCAGCGAGGGCGAATACACCTCTGAAGGATTTGCCACAGAGGGGTTGAACCCGTTGGTACGCTACTCGGCAGGCATTGCCTGCTACTACACGGGACCACAAGGGGGGAAAGCCAAATTTCCCAACTTTACCTTCAGCGGTCCGTACGTCAGCCCCCAACGTACGGAGTATGACGGAACGACTGACCCTTACGACCCCAGCATTAACCACAACCCTGTGGTGAATAACACACACGGTTCGGTGGTAGGTTACAAATACTTCAACTTTGACCACCTCACCCACGACCATGCAACCCTGCAAGTCAACCTGAGACCACAAGGAATAGACGGTGTTATAGATATTTGGTTGGATAGTCCGTGGAAAGAGAAAGGTGGCACCAAAGTGGGCACCATCGCGCTCAAGAAAGAGTATCCCTCACAACTCATGGAGGTGGAGACTGAACTCACAGGATTGGATGCTTTCAAAGGGAAACATGCTTTGTTCTTCGTCTTCTCCTCACCCAAGGAGGGGGTGTCCATCTGCGAATTGCATGACTTCAAGTTTGTAGAGAAACGCTTTGTGAATGATAATGAAATAAAGAATAAAAATGAATAAGTAATGAAAGCAGTATTGTTGATATTGATAAGCTGTCTGCTCGGGGGTAACCTTAAGGCACAACGTGTGTGGGGAGAGTGGACAACATGGGGGGAACAGCCGGACGGAACTTTTTTGAACCCTGTTATTCCGGCAGATTATAGTGATATTGATTGTATAAAAGTTGGTGAGCACTATTATGCCATTTCTTCGACGATGCAATTGTCACCAGGAATGACGGTGTTGCATTCGACAGATTTAGTTAATTGGGAAATTGTGAGCCACGCTGTCCATGATCTGACACAGATAGGTGAAGAACTTAGTTGGGAGCGTATGAACAGGTATGGTCGCGGGGTGTGGGCAGGTTCGTTGCGATATCATGATGGGCGTTTCTACATTTTTTTCGGTGCACCTGATGAAGGCTTTTTTATGACATCGGCACGTGATGCAGAAGGACCATGGGATCCACTCGTTTGCTTGTTGCGTGAGCCGGGATGGGATGACTGTACAGCCATCTGGGATGATGACGGTAAGGCTTATTTCTTGGGTACAAAATTTAAAGACGGATACAAAAGCTATATTTTTGATATGGCTGCTGATGGGACACGTATAGACCTCCATAGTGCCAGGTTGGTGAATAGTGGTAACCGGCGTGAAGCAAGCAAACTCATCAGACATGGGGAATATTATTATTTGGTATTCAGTGAACATAAAGGTAACTTAGGACGCTATGTAATGGCAAAGCGTGATAAAAAGATTACGGGCGATTTTGCTGAAGAGCGCCAATTGTTATTACCTTGTAGAGCCGAAAAAGAGCCAAATCAAGGAGGAATTGTAGAAGGACCTGATGGGAATTGGTATTTTTTCACTCACCACGGTACGGCTGACTGGGGAGGACGTATGGCAAGTCTGTTACCGGTGAGGTGGATTGACGATTGGCCTATTATTGGTGAACAGATGCAGGGCGAACCAGGGAAAATGGTATGGCAGATGTCTATGCCCAAGTCGGGAGATGGAAAATGCACCCCAACAATCCGACGGAGCGATGACTTTGATGAGGCTATATTGGGTGTACAATGGCAATGGAACCATCAGCCTCGTAGAGAGATGTTTTCACTGACCGAGCGCCCCGGTTGGATGCGGTTGAAGGCTTTCCGTCCTTTAAAGCCTGATTGCCTGTTAAAAGCAGGAAACACGTTGACGCAACGTGCTTATCGTACGCGAGTGAATGAGGTGACCGTCAAGATGGATATAACCGGAATGCAAGATGGCGGGAAAGCCGGTTTATGTCATTATGCGCGTAACAGTGGATCTTTGGGAGTAAGTTTGCAGGGGGATTCTTGCCATGTGGAATGGAGGGAAAATGATCAGTTGATGCGTAAAATCCCGGTCAAGACTTCATGTATATGGCTACGGTCGGTGTGGTCTGTTGATGGACTCTCTACCTTTTATTATAGCATAAATGGAGATGATTTTGTACTTTGCGGGAGTTACAGACTCTCGTGGGGATTTTATCGTGGAGACCGTGTAGGAATCTATTGCTTCAACAATTTGACAGACGGAGGTTGGATAGATGTCGATTACCTACATTATCGGATGGAATGAAAATTTGTCACAAACAATTCTTATTTGTTTTGCTACGAGTGATGAGCTACAAGTCCTCCATCCGGATGGCACTCGTTACTCGTAGCTCATCACTTGCTGCTCATCACTTGCCGCTCTTTACCTGTACCTCGTAGCTTTTCCCTTTCTGTGTACGGAAAGAGGTCAGGTAGTAGTCGCCCTCGCGAATGGTTTTGGCACGCGCTCCCTTAATTTTGACAGGTACGCGCGTACGCAGGGTGCAAGGCTCACCGGCTTCGGAAACAATGGTGGCGGAAGAGAGTTTGCCATCCTTCCATGCCATATTCACATTGAAAGCTCCGCGCGCACGAAGACCGCTCACACTTCCATCACTCCACTCGGCAGGTAAGGCGGGCAACAGGTGCAACTCGCCAAACTGGCTCTGCAAAAGCATCTCGCCCAATCCGGCAATACTACCGAAATTGCCGTCAATCTGGAAAGGCGGATGGGTATCGAAAAGGTTGGGCAATGTAGAGTGGGTCAGCAATTCGCGGTAGAGTTTGTGTGCACGGTCGCCATCGAGCATACGTGCCCAGAAGTTTATTGTCCACGCCTTGCTCCATCCCGTACCGCCATCGCCACGGGTGTCGAGTGTCTGGCGACAAGCAGCTGCCATATCGGGTTGCGTCAACGGATTGATTTGTCTTCCCGGATGCAGGGCGAAGAGGTGTGAGACATGACGATGCTGAGGATCCTCATCCTCCCAATCCTTGTACCACTCGATGAGATTTCCCTTCTTGCCTATACGAAGAGGATGGAGACGATCGCGGATATCTGTCCAACGGGCAATCTGCGCCTCACTTTCGCCCACAAGGGGAGCCACCTCGACAAGGTTGTTCAGCAAGTCCCAAATAATTTCGAGGTCCATGGCCGAACCGATGGTGACCACTCCTTTCTTGCCATGTTCGTCGATAAACACATTCTCGGGCGAGGTCGAGGGTGCGGTGATGTAGTAACCGTCCTTCTCCACCAGCCAATCTTCGCAAAAGTCGGCTGCACCCTTCATCAGGGGGTAAGCGATATTTGTCAGATACTCTTTGTCCATGGTGAAGCGGTAGTGCTCATAGAGATGTTGGCAGAGCCACGGAGGACCGAGCGCCCAATTGGCCCACTTGGGATCGCCACGCCGCCACCCTACGGGGTTCACGTGTGCCCAAATGTCGGAATTGTGATGAGCCGCCCACCCGTCCATACGGTAGAAGTTTCGGGCAATATCGCGCCCCGTCACCGCCATATTCTGTATCTGGTGTGTCAACGGTTCGGTCAGATCGCTCAAACCTAACGGCTCGGCTGGCCAATAGTTCATCTGCAGGTTGATATTCACCGTGTAGTTGCTTCCCCACGACGGGCGTTGGCGGTTATTCCAAATACCTTGCAGATTCATGGCTATACCTCCCGGACGCGAAGCGGAAATGAGCAGGTAACGCCCGAACTGGAAGTAGAGTGTCTCCAATCCCAAATCTTTCGCCCCCTTCTTGTAGGCATCGAGCCGTTTGTTGGTGGGAGTCTGTGACTTGTCACTCGCAGCTTGTAGCTCATCACTCGTAGTCAGCTCCAACTTCACCCGATTGAAATAGTTTTGATAATCAGCTATATGTTCGCTTTTCAATGTTTCATAATCCTTTTGCAGAGCATCGGCAAGGTAGTTGGTGGCAAGAAGGTTTTCGTCACGCCCTTCACGGTCGGGGCACTTGTCGAAACCATTGTAGCTGGTAGCGGCCGAGATATAGAGCACCGCTTCGGTGGCTTTGCTGATTTGCAAACCGGGGTTGGTGGTTACGGTGCCGCCCGTCACCACGGCCTTCACACGATACTGGTAGCGCATGCCACCGGCTCCCTCTTCGTTCTTCCACTCCAGTTTCCACCCGCGGTCGCTATCCACGCGACGGGGCAATTGGCCACTCACCACAAACTCGTCAGCGCCCACACTCTGCACCATGCAATGCTCGAATGCCGCCGTTCCACCAATGCTATAGTTCAACATTCCTGGAGCCGAAGCCGAAAGTTTCACCACGATAACCTGCGCTGGAGCCGACACGAAGATCTCGCGTCTGTATTCCACCGTATCCACACGGAAGCGGACACTGGCCACGGCCGTCTGCAAATCGAGGTCGCGCACATAATCCTTGGCCTCACCCTTGAAAGTCTGTTGCAGGCGCAAATCGCCCATAGGCACAAACGATTGGCTGTTCGGGCCCTGAATGTTGCGCAACACTTTTTGGGCTTCGCCCCACTTCTCTTGAAAGAGTAACTCGCGTACCTTGGGCAAGTAGTCCGGTGCATCAGGCGTGGGATTGGTATCTGTAGGTCCCCCACCCCACATGGTCTCTTCGTTCAGGTTCAACACTTCGTCACGGATGCCTCCATAGACCATCACGCCTAACCGTCCGTTTCCCAACGGCAAGGCCTCTTCAAATCGGTTTGCCGGACGGTCGTACCACATCCGCAAAGGGTTCTCTTCAGCCCGCATCGGAAGCAAGCCCACCAGAGCAAAAATGGCAAGAAAGATTCTTTTCATGTCTATCATTTTTTTAATTTCTCATATTTTCTTATTCCTTTTTTTTATTAGGAGTAAAAGGAGGTTAGTAATCCCTGCTTGCAATAATTCCTTTAATTCATTGACCTTTCAACTTTTCAATCGCGCGAAACGCTATACATCTCTAACTCTTTTTGGCTCATCTTACGTTAAAAGTATAGGTTTTGCCTGCTTGTGTGGGGATGTCGTAAAGATAGAAATCTTTCAATTCGAATCCTCGCATAGGTGCCTTTTCGCTGATAAGTGGGCGAACAATCTGTTGGGGTTGGTAGAATGGATTGGGGTTGAGACCTTCTGCCACAGGATAATCATTTGATAGGGGCGCGTGAGTGCGTAGGCGTAAATTTCCGCCCAACGTAGAGGTGATGGTGACAGACTGTAGCGAACCATTGTTCCAACTGAGGCTGTCGATGACGAAACCGCCACGGGCACGCAAACCACAAATAGAACCTTGAGGTAGCGCATCAGGGAGGGCAGGTAACAGATGGATGGCTTCATCGTGGCTTTGCATGAACATTTCGGCAATGCCAGCGGTGCAACCGAAGTTTCCATCAATTTGGAAAGGCGGATGTGCATCGAAGAGATTGGGGTAGGTGCCACCGCTTTGTCCTTTCTGCTCGGTAGGAGAGACAAGGGTCAATTGGTTGGTGATGAGGCGGTAAGCATGATTGCCATCGAGCATACGTGCCCAAAGGCAGACTTTCCATCCCATACTCCATCCGGTAGAGGGGTCGCCCCGGTGGACGAGTGTTGTGCGTGCTGCTTCTTGTAGAATGGGGGTGCGGTAAGGAGATATCTGATAACCGGGATATACACCCCACAGGTGCGACACGTGGCGGTGCTTGTCGCGCGGGCTATCCCAGTCTTCAAACCACTCTTGCAGTTGTCCGTACTGACCAACTTGCATAGGAGGCAGTCGGTGTTTTAGCGTGGTGATGGTGTCGCTGAATAGTGAGTCAACACCAAGGATAGAGGCTGCACGCGTGGTGTTGCTGAAGAGGTCGAAGACCAATTGATTGTCCATAGTGATACCGGCAAATACGTTGGCATTGAAGTCTACCGTGCGTGGGCGGTTCTCAGGAGAGTTGGACGGGGTTACGACCAAGTAACCTGTACGGGGATCTTCTACCAGGAAGTCTACGAAAAATTCTGCTGCACTTTTCATAATGGGATATGCCCATTCAAGAAATCTCTGGTCACCACTGTATAGATAACGGTCCCATAAGTGTTGGCAGAACCAAGCATTACTTGTCGGCCATACGCCACAATAGTCGCGGTCTACAGCACCGTTCATCCGCCAGAGGTCGGTGTTGTGGTGCAACACCCATCCGCGGCAACCATACATCTCACGTGCGGCTTCTTGTCCATTTTCATACAACTCATAAATCATTTGCATCAGTGGTTGGTGCATCTCAGATAGGTTGGTCACTTCGGCCGGCCAATAGTTCATCTCGGTGTTGATGTTTACGGTATAGCGGCAGCTCCATGCCGGATTGAGTTTGTTATTCCAAATGCCCTGCAAGTTTGCTGGTTGTCCGCCAGGTTGTGAACAACTGATGAGCAGGTAGCGCCCAAATTGGAAATAGAGTTCAATCAAGTGCGGGTCGTATGTTTGGGCAAACTCTTTGATGCGTATGTCCGTAGGCTTGTCAGCTTGTGGAGTACGACCTAAATCGAGATGTACGCGGTCCAGCATTTGCCTATATTTTGCAATATGGGCGTTTAAGGCTTTTTTGTAGCTCTTCTTGCTATGCTGCATGTAGGCTTTATTGCGTGCTATGGGATCTGCTGAGATGTCTTTGTAATTTACAAAATTGCTTGCCATTGCAGTGTAGATTGTCACACTGGTGGCTCCGCTTACATGCAGGGTGCTGTCGGTAGTGGTCACTTTACCCCCTTGGTTGTCTAGCTGGAAGTCGGCACGGAATTTCAGTTTGCCGGGAATCTCTTCTTTTTCTCCTTTGCCGAACCCTTTGGTTATTCCTTGCATATAGAGTTTTCGTGCCCCACTTGTCCCCTTTTCTACAAGTTGGGGGCAAGACATTGAGACATCAAATGTCAGCATAGAAGGGCGAGAGGCTGTGAGACGTATGATGACAAGTTCATCGGTAAACGAGGTGAATACTTCCCTCCGATAAGTTACTCCTTCCACAGTGTAGGTGGTGGTGGCTACTGCACGTTCGATATCGAGTTCGCGACGATAGCCGGTATATTGGTCATGACCGGGGAAGTGAAGGTGCAAGCTTCCGACTGTCTGGTAAGGCTTTCCGAATCCGTTTTTAGACAATATTTTTTCGCCTCCTAACTTTTGCGCTTCAGCGTAGCGCCCTGCAAATATAAGACGGCGTATCTCGGGAAGCGCCTCTTTTGCTTCGGGGTTGTAGTTCTTGTAGGGGAATCCGGCAGAAACCGTTTCTTCGTTAAGTCCTATTTCTTCATTCTCAGGGATGCCATAGACCATGGCTCCCAGGCGTCCATTACCCAAGGGAAGGGCTTCTTCCCAATAAACGGCAGGGCGATCATACCATAATAGTAAATCTGTATCATTGGCAGTAATAGGCAATGATAGCAACATCCATGCAAAAGCGAGTAAAAGTTTTGTCTTCATCTTAGATAAATTGCAATATATTTGTTATTTGTTGCGCATATTCTTTTTAAATCAAGATAGTATGCGTAGTACTTTTGTCGGGCAAAGATAGGTGAATATTCCCAACTATAAGGTGGCATATATCGGCTGATGATAGGATTATTTCGATATCACAACAATCAGTTTGCTTCGCTCGTCCGCTTTATGGTTGCAATTTGTTCATTTTGCTGTGTGGATATCAGAAATCCAATGCAGCCCCTGCCATTAGGTTAAATCCTTGTGCCGGGCATGCCACGTGCTCAAAATAAGTCTGTGCCAATAGGTTGTCTCCCTTTATATAGATGGTTAAGCCTTGTAGCAGGTTGTAGCTGACATTGGCTCCCAAATTGTTTATGGCCTCCGGACGCCAGTCTTCCGCTGTTTTGCTTCGTCTGGTGTAGGTGTATGCAAGACCTATGTGTAGTTCTTCTATCGGATTGAAGGTGGCGCTCCAGTTGAGTGACATTTCAGGCAACAGGGTAATATAGTTATCTATGACCTCACTGTCCCATCTTTCCCATTGCCATTTGAGTTGGGTGGACAGTAGGTGACGGTAATTATACCTGGCCCCAATACCCACGTATACCCGATTGGCATCGTCTTGTGTAAAAGTGTTATAAGAGGTCTGTGGATTGGTGGTGCCGAAAAGTTGGTCTTTGGTCAGTTGGTATCCGGCATATGCATTCAACGCGAATCCGTCTGTCGGGGTCATTTTCCATCCTCCCATTATATTAACGTATGTGTAGCTGTTTTTAGGTTGCTGTGTTTTGTTCCACGGCAACGAAGGTTGGAAATAGGGTATATAGGGACTGAGTATAGCTTGTCGGTGGAAATCATTGATAGTACGTCCGCCATTGATATCGAGCTGGAGGACTGACTTCTTCCCAAGGCGGTATTCTCCCCTGATGTCGGGGGCAAGCTGCAAGGTCTTTCCATGTGCCGTCTGTATGTCAGCATGTAAGCCCAACCTGGCTTTCCACCCATCCTTTTCTAACGTATATGCAGGGTTGAGTCCGATTGAGGTATAGTTTTTCATCTCGGGTAATTTATCAGGTATGTTGTAAAAGAGGTTGTCCATCTCCAACCCGAAGGTTATGTGTGCCCCCTCATCCATTTTGAGGTTGAACCTTCCTTCTGTATGCAGGTGCACTTCACTAGGGTTCTTTCCATCGGTTGCGTATTTCTGGCGTGCATATAGCAGTGTGGTTCCAGCTTTAAATGTGACGGGTGTTTCTTCCAGCAGATTATTTGCGGATATTTGGGCAAATCCAGTCAGGATATTTTGTCTTCCTTGGCTGACAGAGGGGGAATTCCAATAGTTGAACACGTGTGATTTTCCTCCTGCAGCCATATTCATTTCCCACCTCTCCCATCTATGCTTCCAGTCAGCCTGTGCGTGGGTTTGATAGGTACGTGCTTTCCAAGTTCCGCCTGCTGCAGGTGTCTTTATGTCGCCATTCATCCCGTACAGTCTGACATCGGCTTCCAGCACATCCCTTTCGTATAGTGTCGCGCGATAATGTAACCGTGAGTCCAAATTGCCCCGATTGCCATACCCCGCTCTCAGGTATCCGTGGTTTCGTTTGTAGGGAGCGGTAGGTATATCTCCTTTGCTTCCCGTCGTATATGCAGGGAATTCTCCACCAAATACGGGTGTCTGGGTCTCATAGCTCACCTGCTTCTTTTCACTTTTGATTTCAGGAATAGGTGGTATGAGGCTTATCTTTTTGGCTTCACCGATGTTTGGTGTATACATGTTTTCTACTATGACCGTCCGTTCGGTCAACGTGTCTTTTTCTTGTATCTCGTTTGCTTGGACATACACTGTCGATGCGAGCAGTAATACGTTAGTCCATCCGATATGATGTTTCATGTTTGTCAGTTGTCAATTAGTTTGCCCCAGCGTCTTATTAGGTTAATTATTAATCGCTTTCAATCGTTCTTCTATCATCGTGGCAATGTTATCTCCTTTTTGTGGATAGTTCTGCTTCAGTGTGATGAGATATTGTTTTGCTTCCATCTCTCTTCCGGTTTGCATATATGTGTCAGCCAGCAGGATGAAACTTCTTGCCAACCAATAGACGTGCGGTGTGCTTGTTTCTATGTAGCTGTTCAATAGCTTTTCGGCACGTTTGTAATCTTTCTCGGCGGATGCCCTTTCTGCAAGTCTGAATCCGGCTTCAGCTCCATATTCGTTGCGCATGTCTGATTTCAGCACATTCCAATCTTCTTCTGCCATTCTATAGTCTCCTTGCTCACAGGCTGTTTTTGCTCTGAGGTATCTGACCCATCTTTCTTCTTCGGTGGTGAGCATCCCTCCTTGCAGCATTTCGGTGGCTGTCGCTATTAACAGGCTGTCCTCTCCTATGTGCCCGGCTGCCTGTATGATGCCTTTACCCGCGTGTATCAACTCACCGGTCTGTGTAGCCTTTTTCTTCACCTCCTGATATAATTCGAGTGCCAAGGGATACTCTCCTCCCTCCAATGCGATAGCAGCTCCCCAGGTGGCAGCTTCTCTCATGCATGTAGCCCAAGGATAGTGTAGCACCTGTTTTATGTGGTTCAGTGTCTGCAATGTGTCTTGCTGTTCCCATGCCAGTCGGCTCAGAGCAAAATGTGCGTCAGGAACCCAAACTCCGCTTGGAAACTCTTTTAAATAATTTTCCATGCTCTCTTTCGCTTCATCGCTTCTTCCGTCCCGGTAGGCTTTTTCTGCAGCTCTGAAAGTCAATGAATCACGCTCTTCTGCCACCTTGGCTGCTGCTCCCTCTCCTAATGAGGTAGTAAACTCAGCATAAGCCTTCACTTGGTTAATGTCAACATAGATAGATTTCAAGTCTTCGACCGCTTGTCTGGCTTCCCCACTTGCCGGATAGTTGGCAATCACCCTTTTGTAGGCAGTGATAGCCTCTTGATACTTGTCTTTTTGGTAATGCAGGAGGGCTATTTCGGCTGCCGCCTTTGGCGCCAGCGGGCTTTCGGGGTGTTTTTCCAGCAATGTCTCCAGTGTCTGTACGGCACGTTCTGTATTCTCTATGTCCATATAGGCTCTTGCCTTCTCGTATAGGGCATCATCGTGATAAACCGATTCGGGGAAGGTCTTGGAAAGATGGGAGAGTGATGCTATCTTTTCGGTATATTTCTTCTGCAGTCCTTGTATTTTTGCTAACTGCAGCCATGCATAGTCTGCTGTTCCCGCTTTAGCATTCTCTGTTGTAGCTCGCTTGTACATCGCAGCTGCTTTCTCAAATTCACGTTGTGCCATATAGCAGTCTCCCGCTCTGGCGGCAGCGTCTGCTTCCATCTGTGTGTTCGGTTTCTGTTTGTTGTTTTGCAGGTAACGTTCAAACCACACGAGTGACTGTTCGTAATTTTTTTCGGCAAATGCCGTATGCCCCAAATTGTACATCGCTTCATGTTTTTTTGCTTCGTTCCGTGTGTTCAGATAGGCTTTGAGGTCACTTGTCGCTTTCGTCATTTCACCCTGCTGCATCCATGCTTCAGCCCTCCAGAAAAGTGCTTCTGGCTCTTTCTTTCCTGTGTGTTCCTGTTCTTTCAGTGCTGCTGTAAAGTGACTTACTGCTGCTGAATATTCGGCTGCAGCCAACGCTTCTGTTCCCAGTCGGTAGTGTAGCTTTTGTCTGATTTCCCTAGTCTCCTTGTTTGGCT
Organism: Bacteroidaceae bacterium; assembly: GCA_017472635.1. GTDB lineage: Bacteria > Bacteroidota > Bacteroidia > Bacteroidales > Bacteroidaceae > Phocaeicola_A. The sequence goes on along the minus strand of JAFUPU010000018.1, from coordinate 8,015 downwards.
TTTGAATACGGTAAGTTGATTGCAATGCCGTTTTATAGTTGCGTGTTTCCAAGTAAGCTGCAGTCAAGTGGGCGGTTACCTCCCCGGCATAGTCCGATGTGGGAAATTCATTCAAGAACTGTTCCATTACTTTCACTCCTTCTCCCCATCCGTTGTCACCGGTTTCATGTAAGCACATGGCATAGTTGTAGAGCGCAGCTTCTCTTACGCTTCCCTGTACGTTAGTTTCTAATGCCGCCCCTAAATCTATCTTTGCCTTTGCCATCTGTCTGACTTCCAGTCTTGCTTCTGCAGCAGCTAACCATGCCCAGGCAGCCAGCTCGTCTTCTGCTGTCGAGGCAGCTTTTTCTAAGTATTCTGCAGCTTTCTCATAACCTCCGGTCTGTTTCATGCTCATTCCCGCTTTATACAAAATGGCTGGTGTAAGCGTTCCACCTTTTTCGATGTAACTTTGCAGCTTTTCTGCAGCTTCGGTGTATGCAGCTTGGGCATATGCCGCTTCTCCTGCTATGCGCTTTAGCTCAATGGCTATAGGGTGATTCTCGTCCAGTCGGACATCGCATGCCTCTATCTCGTTTATGGCTTTGTCATAAGCATGTTGCTGCAGATAAATATCTGCTCTGATGCATCGTGCTTCTGCTCCATAGAGAGGATGGGCTGCCAGTCGGTTGAGGGTGTCGGCTGCTTGCTCATATTTCCCTTGGGCATAGTCGGTATATGCTTTGTAGAATGATAAGTCATCTCCCAACTTGTTGCTACTTGTTTCCACCACATCTAACAGCGTGCGTGCTTCGTCATATCTCTCCGTCTTTATCAAACAGACCGCCTTATAGAGGGTATATGTCTCACGTTCGGGCGATGGCAATATACTCAGGTCACATTCGTCAAACCACCTTATGGCTTCACTCCATTCTCCTTTTTCATAGCCTATGGTGCCCAACATTCCATGCAAGATTGTTGCATGAGGTGTCAGTTCATATTGATTGAGATATTTTCTGATGAGTTTCTCTCTCTCGGGCAGTTTCATTCGGTGAGCCGTTATTACTTTCCCGAATATCGCCTCCTCATGTTCTTCTTGCCCGTCAGCCTGGAGCCACGATTCTTGTTCGATGTATTCGGTCAAAGTCTTGTATGCCGCAGCGTTGTGTCTTCTTATTATCAATTCTTTCCCTTCGTCATCGTGGCGGGCAGTCTTGTCAACCTCAGCGAATGCTGTATAGCTCCATGCCGACAGACTAATCACCCATAGAGCATTTATCAAAATCAGGTGTTCCTTCTTCATTCGTTTTATCTGTTGTAGTGTAACTGCTACAAAATTAAGATAAATTTTCTATTTAAAGAAGAAGGTAAAGAAAGATTTTTGGTTTGTTTTGATTTTTAGGTTTAAATTTATGTTTTTCAGTAGGTAAGTGTATTCATATGTCTGCTGTTATTTGCTTTCTTGAGTGAAAGCATCCCCACAATACTTAGTGTCATTATTTCAGCCAACGGCATAGCTGTCCAGATGCCGGGTGTACCCATCAGATATGGCAATACAATAAAGCACGGAACCAGTAAAACCAATCCGCGTAACATCACGATGAGGGTTGCCCGAGAGATTCTTTCAAGGCTTTGGTAGTATCCGGTGATAGTTGCATTGATAATGAAGAAAAGAATACCTGTTGCGAAATAGGGAAATCCGTTTATCGCGATTTGTCCGGCAGGTGTCTGGGGGTCAACAAAGAGGGCAGTCAGTTGGGTCGGGAAGAATACGAAACAGAGTGTTACTACTCCGCCAAGTATTGCCGATGTGAAGAGGCTGAGTTTCCGTGCTTGTATGATTCGTTCCCATCGGTTAGCTCCAAAGTCATAGCTGATGATTGGTTGTGCCGATTGGGCAATCGCGTTTCCTACCATAAAGAAGAAAGGGGCATAATAGCAGGCAATGCCAAAGGCACCTACCCCTTCATCGCCCAGGTGGTGCATAAATACAAGATTCCCGGTGAATACAAATACAGCCAATGTCAGTTCTCCTAACAGCGATGAAGAGCCTATGCGTGATTGGTATCCGATGTTGCGCAAACTCAGTCGTAAGCTTTTCTTGCTCAGTTTTAATCGTGTGAGTGATAACTTTCGGGCGAAAAACAGCAAGTAAACCAGTGCTATGAGTCCTCCTGTGGCAATGCTTATCGAGGTGGCAATGGCTGCTCCTTTTACGCCCATTCCTAATGGGAAGATGAATACCCAGTCGAGTAGGGCATTCAATACGCTGGGAATGATGTTGCACCACATGGCGACCTGTGGCGCACCATCCAATCGGATGATGAACAGTCCTATCAGGCTCCACATCTGGATGATGAAGCAGGGCGTAATCCATTGCAGGTAATCGCAGACCTGAGGTAGCAACGTTTCCGATGAACCCAAAAGTCTCGCCGTTTCTTCGGTCCATATCAGTATCAGGGCACATGCTATGGTGGCGACGAGGGTAGTTGCCACGATTGCTTGAGTGATATTCATGCGGGCAACTCTGGGCTGTTGTCGGGCAAGGTGAATGCTGGCTACAACCGAACAACCGGACCCGACCATCAGTCCCAGTCCCGATATGATTTGATAGACAGGTACCACAATGTTGACAGCAGCCACTCCATCTGCTCCAACTCCATGTCCGATGAAGATGCCGTCAATGAGTGTGACTGCCGAGATTGACAGTGTGCCTAAAAGGGTAGGTAGTAATATCTTGCGGAAAAGTGTACTTACTTCTCCGTTTTCAAAATCTATAGAATCTCTTTCCATGCTTTTCCCTCTCTTCTTTTTTTTGGGGGGGGGTAACAAAAGAAGAAGGTGCATCAACAACAGAATCCACTTGTCGGTTGGTGCAAGTGTTACCCGACTCTGTCATTGACACATCTCCTTCACTGCTGCCATCGGGGCAGTTCCTTTTTTATTCAGCAGATGTAGCCAAAGGCGAAGCTTGTGTGTAGGTGCGTGCTGCCAGTTCCTTGTCCAGCATATACATGCCATACTTGTTTCCTTCTACAGCTTCTACAGCGGTAATCATGTCGCGTGCTGATTCCTCCTCTTCCACTTGCTCGTCAATGAACCAGACAAGGCGGTTGATAGAAGCGAAATCGCGGTCTTCGTTGGCTATGGCTGCCAGGTTGTTGATGAGTGCAGTCACCTTCTTCTCATGCTCTAATGTATGTTTGAACATTTCCAGTACGTTGTCCCACTCGGCGGGCACCTCTTCAATGGGCAGCAAGGTTACTTTGGCATCCCGGCTGTTCAGGTAGTTCATGAAGATGCGGGCATGGTCTTGTTCCTCTTGGAATTGTACGTAGAACCAGTTTGCTACTCCTTTATATCCTTTTGTTTCTGCATCCAGTGACATAGCCAGATAAAGATATGCCGACCACAATTCAGCATTGATTTGTGCATTGATTGCTTTGTGTAATTCTTGACTTAACATAATCGTAGGTTTTAAAAAGTTAATAGTGTATGTTTACTCTTTTGCAAATGTAGTTACTATAATTGAATTGACCAAAAAAAGTTTTCTAATTTAACTAAAATAAAATGCTTTCTTTTGTAAATAGAATCCTCAATCTTGTTTTGGTGGGCAATCGTGCGAACGTTTTAGTAAAGATTGTAGTGGCATGTAGGAGAAAAGTTGTATCTTTGCCTCATATTAAAGGAAAGATTATGAAGAACGAGTTTGAAAAGATGCGTAGTCAGGAACTCTATTCTTTTGCTGACGCTGAAGTGAATGCCAGTATTGTGAGAGCGCAAAAGTTATGTGCCCGGTTGCGGACTATGACCATGCATGATGCTGATTATCGCGAGGTTATGACGCAACTGATACCCGGAATGCCCGATTCGGCTATTATCTGTCCCCCCTTCCATTGCGACCATGGTACCGGCATCCGTTTGGGGGAAGGGGTTTTTGTCAACTACAACTGTGTGATGTTGGATAGCGGATACATACAGATCGGGCGAAATACCAAGATAGGACCTAACTGCCAGTTCTATACTCCCAACCATCCGGCAGATGCGGTGGCACGCCGTCATCCGCAAGAGACCGCTTTCCCCATCACCATTGGTGAAGATTGTTGGATTGCCGGTGGGGTTATTGTCTGTCCGGGAGTGACCATTGGCGACCGGTGTATCATAGCCGCCGGCAGTGTGGTCGTACACGATATTCCGGCAGACTCGATGGCGGCAGGTTGTCCGGCTGTTGTTAAGAAGCGGTTGGTTAGTGGTGGTGAATAGTCTTTCGCGTCTGTTTTTCCCAATGTTGTGAGGCTAAAAACAAGGCTACCCCTTTTCGGATAGAGTCAAGTCCGAATGATTCCGGATTAAGTTCGTCTATCGGAATCCAGCAGCTTTCTGCCACATCATCGTGTGCTGAGGGAGTGTCGTCTTCTCCTACTTTGCATAAGAAGAAAAGGTCCAGTGTGTGTACTAAAAAGCCGGAATAGAGATAGGTGTTGGGTAGTGAAAACAGGTAGCGGCTCTCTTTCACTTCCAGTCCGGTCTCTTCTTTGACCTCACGTGCAATCCCCTCTTCGCCGGTTTCATACATGTCGATGAAACCTCCGGGGAGGTCCCAACTCCCTAATGCCGGTTCTTTACCGCGTCGGCAGACCAACAACTCGTTCTGATTGTTCACGATGAAGGTGGCAGTGGCAGCGCTGGGGTTGAAATAATAGACAAATCCGCAGGCACTGCATCGTTTCGATTTTTGGTTGTTTTCGCTGAAGCCGGCTTTTCCGCAGATGGGACAGTGGTTGAATAACGCCAGCGGATGTCTCTTTTCTCTATCCATATTCATTTGTTCATTTGTATGATTTCCAATATCTCTTGTCCGAACTTTTCAGCTCCTTTCTTTCCGAAGTAAGGAACGGCGATGAGTGCCTCTACTGTTTGTGGCTTCAGGTTTGATATGGCGATTAACGCTTTCTGTTGCATGATGGTGTAGGCAGGCAGTCGCAGTTCTTGACTCTTCTTCAGCCTCCATTCCCTCAGTTGGCTGAACAGTTGGGGGTTGTGCACATCGGTGAGCGTTTCGGGTGCTACCGCCTCTTTCTCTTGTCTCTTTCTTTTTGTCCGTTTGACGGTTGTTCCGTTGTTGTCGAGCAGGAGGCAGGCTTTCTTCTTCAGGTATTCAGCCGTGGTGAAAGGGGCTGTCGCGAAGTGTTCCATTACCCCTCTTTTGACCTTGAATGTCTCGCGCAAGGTGTACAGGCTTTCGTCGGTCCGTTTCTTGATGGCTTTGTTGTCTGTTTCCACCGATGTATCTTGCAATACCCCGGTAAGCAGCTGGTCCAGTTGCTGTAGGAAGTAATTGGCGGCCTTGTTTATCCGCTCTTGCGGCAAGGGGCTCGTTGTGTAGTTGTCTATATTCATCAGTCCGGCATATTGGCGCTTGAACTTCTCGCTGACCTCCTTGATTTGTTGCTCCATTTGGGGGCGGAGGTTCTTGTAGCGTTCCAACAATATCGGATAGAGCCGGTAAAAATGTTCGTCCAGTATGCGGGTGAAATGGTTGAGTTCGTTCAACAGCGGGGCGAAGTCAAACATCTCGTCCAACAGTTTGCCGAAGTAGGCATATTGCAGTTGTGCCAGCTTGCCGATGGCTTGTTGTGCCTCTTGGCAACTTTGCACCATAAAGTCGTCGATAGAGTGGTCGCAGATGATGGCATGTTGGGAGAGGGGCGATGCCAATACCAGTCCTTGCAGCGATTTGCACCGGCTGAGTGCGACATACACCTGTCCGTGTGCAAAAGAGGTGTTGGCATCTATGACCGCCTTTTCAAAAGTGAGTCCTTGGCTCTTGTGAATGGTGATTGCCCAAGCGAGCCGGAGAGGATATTGGCGGAAAGTGCCTTCCGTCACCTCCGTTATTTCATTTGTCTCTTCGTTCAGGGTGTAGCGGGTATTGTTCCATTCGGTCGGTTCTACGTTGATGTCGATGCCCTCTTCACTTTTTACAATGACTCCTTGCTCCGTCACCATTTTCACGTGACCGATTTTACCGTTGTAGAAACGTTGTTGTCCTGAGTCGTCGTTCTTGATGAACATCACTTGGGCACCCCGCTTCAGGGTCAGCTCTTTTTCTGCCGGGTACGACCCTTCTGCAAATGTACCTTTGATTTGTGCCATAAACGTGTAAGGCTTGTCCGGGAGTCCGGCAAGCCGTTTTTCGTTGTAGGCTTGTGCGGTGTGGTTGTGGGTGGTCAGTCGGATGTATCCGTCGCTATCTGTCGGGTTAAAGTCGGGTTGGTATCGCTGGTTCAGTCGTGCAAGCAACGATTCGTCTGCCCGTTGTTCGCGTATGGCATTGAGGATACCGACAAACTCGGGGTCGTTTTGTCGGTAAACCCTCTTCAACTCCAATGTGATGTAGCTGCTTTTTTGCAACGCATGGCTCCCGAAGAAGTAAAGGTTGGGGTAGTGTTGCGCGAGCAGTTGTGCCTCGTTGTCGGTGGCTACCGGTGAGAGTTGCTGTAAGTCTCCAATCATCAGCAACTGTATGCCTCCAAAGGGACGTTTGTGGTCTTTATACCGGCGTAACACTGCATCGATGGCATCCAACAGGTCGGCACGTACCATACTTATTTCGTCTATGACCAACAAGTCCAGACTGCGTATGATGTTTGTCTTCTCTTTGCTGAACTTATACCTCCACTTGTTTTCTTTTTCCTCTTTTAATATGCTTCCGGGGATGTAGGGTGAGAAAGGGAGTTGGAAGAAAGAGTGGATTGTCACTCCTCCTGCATTGATGGCTGCCACTCCGGTAGGAGCTACCACAATCATCCGCTTGGGACTCTTTTTCCGCAATTCCTTCAAAAAGGTGGTTTTGCCTGTGCCCGCCTTTCCGGTGAGAAAGAGGTTGGTGTCGGTGTGGGCTATGAACCGGTATGCCAGTTCCAGTTCCGGATTGTTATTGTATGGTTGGTTCTCCATGTGATGCCTGTTTGTCGGGTAAAGTTCTCTTTTTATACGACAAAGATACGATAATTCTCTTGAGGAAACGATTTTTTGAATTTAATCATGTATCTTTGTCCTAAATTTATCGGAAAACAACGTTAGAAGTTTAAAATACAAACCCATGGATGTACAACCGGATGCAACACTTTTCTTGCAGAAAAAGATTCGGCCTACGGCAAACAGATTGCTGATATGGCAAAAGATTCAGGCATTTGATTATGCCTTCGGATTGGCAGATTTGCAAGATGCTCTTCCTCAACTCGACAAGTCGACTCTGTTCCGGACGCTGATGCTTTTTGTCGGACACCAGCTTCTGCATGCGGTCGACGATGGCAGCAATTCACAGAAGTTCTGTGTCTGCCATTGTTTTGAGGGGCATCACCACGAGTCGCATGTGCATTTGACATGCCGCATTTGCCAGAAGACCTATTGCCTGCGCATGCAACAGATTCCGGTAGTCTCTTTGCCTGAAGGATTTTATGTCGAAGAGGTCAGCTACGTGGTAAAAGGGGTTTGTCCGCATTGCCGGAAGAAAATTACAAAGCTCTCAGCTTATTAGATTGGGTGCTGAAAGAGGGGTGTAGAACAAAATAGGCGCGGATTCCCGCGCCTATTTTGTTAGACTGTATCTTGTCAAGAGTCGATTACATCATACCCATGCCGCCGCCCATTCCGGGAGCGCCCATCGGCATATCCATCTTCTCTTCCTTCTTGTCTACAATCACGCACTCGGTGGTGAGGAACATACCGGCGATAGAGGCGGCATTTTCCAACGCAACACGAGTCACCTTGGCAGGGTCAACCACACCGGCAGCGTGCATATTCTCATATACATCCGTGCGGGCGTTGTAACCGAAGTCAGCCTTGCCTTCACGTACTTTCTGTACCACTACGGCACCTTCCTTACCGGCATTGTTCACAATCTGGCGGAGCGGCTCTTCGATGGCACGGCGGATGATGGCGATACCTGTCTCTTCGTCAGCGTTGTCGCCCTTCAGGCTTTCCAATGCATCGATGGCGCGGATGTAAGTGACACCACCACCGGGCACGAT